>NZ_DATCRY010000275.1:0-5987 GCF_036568765.1 Dyella sp.
AAGCAATACGCCGTAGGGTACGTCCGTCATCAGCTGACGATGCACTGCTTGCTCAAAGGCCTCACGCAAGACTGCAGGCTCTACGTTGTGCCCCCGCGTGGCTTCATGCTCACGCCACGGCTTACGGTAATAGCGGCGCAGGCGCCCGTCGACGCTGTCATAGACATGGCCCGGCGGGAACGGTGCGACATCGTGACAAATGCCGACCAATGCTTTCATTTCTGAGGCGACGCAAAGACGGCCCTGGCTGTCATGCCCCCAGTACAGTGGACAAACGCCGACCGGATCACGGGCGATCAGGTAACGCTGCGCATCGCCGTCCCATAACGCGAACGCGAAGATGCCATTGAGCTTGTCGACAAAATTGGCACTATCGTCCGCGTCGCGATAAAGCGCATTGATCACTTCACAGTCGGAGCCTGTAGTGAAATCGTAGCCACTGGCTGCGCGTAACGCACGATGGTTATAGATCTCGCCGTTGACCGCCAGCGCCAAGGCGCCGTCGCGCGACCGCAACGGTTGCGAACCGCTGGCCGGATCGACGATGGCCAGACGCTCGTGCACCAGGATTACCCCGGCGTCGACGAAGACGCCGCTCCAGTCCGGCCCGCGATGGCGCTGTCGCTGGGACAGCTCCAATGCTTGTTGGCGCAAGGCAGCCAGATCGTCGCCCGGCTGTATATCGAACATCCCGAAGATCGCGCACATGTCGAACATTTCCCTTTGGTTGGCGTTGCGTTGGAACCAAAAAAAAGGGCCCGCGCTTGGCGGGCCCTTTTTGCGTGTGTCGCTGACTTTTCTCTCGTCTACACGCCGGCCCACCCGTCGATGCGGGGATTATTATTGACGTTGTTATTATTCAGGCCGGCCGCGGTCGTGCAGGCACCCGCCAGAATGGCGTCGATGAACTGCAAGCTGGCGGGGTAGCGGGTCATGGAGCCAAGTTCACCACAGGTTGTGCGCCGCCGCAAGAGGGTTGGACATCAATTCGAGCATCAGCTCGCTTCGGCAATCCAGGTGCGGGCTTCGGGCATCTCAGCGTTAGTGAAAAGCCTGAACTCGCAAGGCATGGCAAAACCAAACATCTTGCACATAGTGCGGATCCAGCTCACATCCGATACCACCGCCACCCTGTCCCAGCCGGTGATGTGGCGGAAGCCCAGCTTCAGGTCGTCCCACATGGCACCCGCGTCGAAACCGGTGAAATCATTGGCAACGTGGAAGAGCACTCGCAACTTCCGGTTCAAGGCAAAAGCCGCCTCGATATCCGGAATGAGTACCGTCTCGTAGTCATTAGCGGTAACTTGGCCGTGCGCACTGAAGCCAAGTACGCCGGCAGGAAGGTCGGATAGTTGCACGATCATGGCTCAACGACCTCAGTGGTGGCCCGGCTTTATACAAGCGTCTTGACTGTTCTGACGAAAGCTAAAGTTTGTGAAGGGGTGCGCAACAATAGTATCGAGAGAGGTCGGCCACTATGCGGCCTGTGTAGCTACATCACGTCGACGGTCCACTTCAAAGGCCACCCTCAATTCGGAGTAAAGCTAAGCGTTCAGTTCCTTGATTGCCCTACAGGATGGTTATGCACAGATAGCGAGGGCACGTTCTACGATGAAAAGCCCTCCCCTTTATCTTGGTCTTAGCTGCAGGTCCAATGGCGATACCGCTGCGGTCACCGCCAGGATAAAAACCACACTAACCGATAACGACGGCATAAAGACATCGGGAAAGCGCGGTCTCCCTTGCCTTCCGAAAAACAGGCAGCAAGCAACACCTGCGATTTTTGCAAATTCCGTCTCTATGCATACCGATAGTGGCGAAGAGCCGACTGAGTGCGGTAATGAAGCCTCGTTGCTGGCGTCAGGCCGGCTCGATGTGCCGCAACAACAGCCGCACGCTTTCCCTGCCCTGCCAGTCGTTGATCGTCAGCTCATAAGCGGCACGCAAGCTACCTGGTGGCGGAGTACCGTCGTAGGCATTGAACATCACAGCCTCGTGCACGAAGCCGTCGCGTGGATCGCGTAGGCTCAGGCGCAGATGTTTTTCGCCCATGGTCTTCCATTGCACGCATTCGAACAGATTGTCGAATAACGGCTCCGGGAATGCCTGCCCCCAAGGAGCGGCATAGCGCAACTGGCGCGCCAGATCCAACGTAAATGCACCAGGCGGTAATTCGCCATCGGTAAAGAGCATCGCTTTGAGCGCTTCTTCGCTCAAGTTTTCTCGTGCAACGGCGTCGAAGGCTTCGGCAAAACGCGGATAGTCGACGGCTTTCAGGCTCAACCCTGCCGCCATCGCATGGCCGCCAAAGCGCTCGATCAAGCCCGGATGGCGGGCATCGATCAAGGCCAGCGCATCGCGCATGTGAAAACCGGCGATCGACCGCGCCGAACCGCGCAGATCTTCCTGACTATCCTCGCTGGCAGGCGCGAAGGCAATCACCGGTCGATGCAGCCGCTCTTTGAGCTTGGAGGCGACCAGGCCTACCACGCCGGCGTGCCAGCTCGGTTCATACAAGGCGACACCGACCGCATCCGTGTGCATCGCCTGCCCTACCATCGCCTCGGCCTCGGCAACCATCGCCGCTTGCAGATCGCGTCGCTCCTGGTTGATCGCGCTCAGTTGCTGCGCATAACGCCTAGCAAGGCCCGGATCGTCGGTGAGCAGGCACTCGACGCCGATGCGCATGTCTTCCAACCGCCCCGCCGCGTTCAGCCGCGGCCCGATGGCATAACCCAGATCGCTGGGACAAAGCGTGGCCAGGCTGCGTTGGCTGGCCTCGACCAAGGCGACGATGCCCGCGCAGCCACGACCGCTACGCAAACGCTTCAGCCCTGCCTCGACCAGCACACGGTTGTTGTAATCGAGCGGCACCAGATCGGCGACGGTGCCCAGCGCAACCAGATCCAGCAGCACCGAAAGATCCGGCTCCTGCCCGTCGCCGAATGCCCTGAGCTCGCGCATGCGTGCACGCAAGGCCAGCAACAGATAGAACATCACGCCGACACCTGCCAACGCCTTGCTCGGAAAGCCATCGCCGGCCAGGTTCGGATTGACGATCGCATCGGCCTGCGGCAACTGCTCGCCAGGCAGGTGATGGTCGGTCACGATTACATCGATACCCAACGCCTTGGCCGTCGCCACCCCGGCGACACTGGCGACGCCGTTGTCGACCGTGACAATCAGGCGAGGCTTGGGCTGCAACGATTCGACCAAGGCCGGACTCAGGCCATAACCATGGACGAAGCGATTGGGTACGGCGTAATTGACATGCTTTGCGCCGAGCATGCGCAGGCCGCGCATGGCCACTGCACTACCGGTCGCGCCATCGCAGTCGTAATCGCCGGCAATCAGGATCGACCGATCGCCGGCAATGGCTTCGATCAATAGTGCAACGGCCCTATCCATGCCGCCTAGCGCCTGTGGCGGCAGCATGCGGCTCAACCGATGTTCGGCCTGCATGGGATCGAGCACTCCGCGTGCGGCGAACACCCGCTGCAACACCGGATGCACGTCGTGCCCCCAACCGGTCGGCTCGCCCGGCAAGCCGCGTCGCTGCAAATGCAGGCGCGCGGTCATGCGCGCCTGCGCCAGACGCGCAGGCGATGCCAGGGCCGATGCAGCAAGCGCTCGCCACTGGCAAAGTCGAGCGCAATGGGTCGTGAACGGATCAGCGGCGCAAGCGCAACCCACCAATCCCGAGCGATCGCTTCAGCCGGCAGGTCCTGCAGGTCGATCAATGTGCCTGCCCCTGCCGCGGCCAACCGATCTGGCGTGCGCGCATGTACGGTCACACCTGCGCGCTGCGCCAGCGCCGCCAGCAGTATGTCGTCGCCGACCACGGCGCTCAGGCGGCTGCGTATGCCGGCCGGCAAGCAGCCGCCGCCCCAGAGCCAGACGCTGTTGATCGGTGGCAAGCCACGCTCACGCCTGGCCCGATTGACAGGATGCTGGTGCAAGAGAATCTGTGCCTCATTGAGCAGCAAACGCCAGCGCTTGCCGGCTGCCCCTGGCGGAAGGTGCTCAAAAACATCCTCGCCCAGGGCTTGCTCCGGCGCGGCGAATACCGGTAGCTCAGTGTCGGGCGGCAGTCGCAAATGCCAACGATCGGGCGTGGAAACGACCAGCGTCATACCGGCTTCGGCAAACACCGCCAACAGCGGCTCGGCCAACGCCTGCGCCTCGTCGGGTGTCAGGCCCAATTGCCCACATGCCAGCAACCGGGCGCCATTGAGGTCCGGTTGCACCCAGGCGGGATCCGCGCTCAACCAGAGCGCATCGGCAGCATCGCCAACCAGAGCCTGCCGCGTCAGCGCCGCGGCAGGCAATTCGCTACCGGTCTCGAAATAGCCGGCCAGCCCCGCCAGGTAACCTCGCGGGCCCGGTTCCAGAACATCGGCACGTGCGGTCAAGGCGCGCACGGGATGATCGCGATCGAAGCGCGACAGATCCGGCAGCCACCAGCATACGGTTTCCACGGCGGTCTCGCGCATCGTCTTAATTTCAGGCTTCCAGTTGTTCGTAAAGCTCCAGCCATTCGGCTTCGAGCGCTTCCTTTTCGCGGCGCAGTTCCGTCTGCTGCTGTCCCAGCTTCATCAATTGTGCCGTCGGGCCATTATAGGTTTCCGGATCGGCCAGCCGTGTTTCGAGTGCCGTCAGTTCGGCATCGATCGCGGCCACGCGCGTCTCGATCTTCTTCACGCGCTGGCGTGTGGCCTTCTCCGTTTCGCGCTGCGCGGCAGCGGCACGACGGCGGTCGGCGGCCGATTCGACCGGTGCCGACGGTGCGGGGTCTTTCTTGGCTGCACTGCCGCGGGCGCGCAGCCAGCGGGCGTAGTCGTCCAGGTCGCCGTCAAAGCTCTCGACCTTGCCGTCGGCCACGCGCCAAAAGCTGTCGCAAACCATGCCCAGCAGATGACGATCGTGCGATACCAGCACCAGCGCACCGTCGAAATCGGCCAAGGCGTCGGCCAGCGCCTCGCGCATGTCCAGATCGAGGTGGTTGGTCGGTTCGTCCAGCAGCAACAGGTTGGGCTTGTCCCATGCGATCAAGGCCAGGGCCAGGCGGGCACGTTCGCCACCCGAGAATCCGTCGACCGATTCGAACGCGCGGTCACCGGCGAAATTCCAGTTGCCGAGGAAGTCGCGCAATGCCTGCGCGGGCGCGTTCGGTGCCTTGTCCTGCAAGTGATCGAACGGACTGGCGCCTTCACGCAGGCTCTCGACTGTGTGCTGGGCGAAATAACCGATCTTCAGGTCCTTGTGCGCCTTGCGTTCGCCCCCCAGGGCCGGCAGCTCGCCCACCAGGGTCTTTACCAGCGTAGATTTACCCGCGCCATTGGGACCGAGCAGGCCAATGCGCTCGCCGGCCTCCAACCGAAAGCGTACGTCGTGCAGGATGACCGCCGGAGGCTCGCCGGCGTAACCGGCCTCGACGTGCTCCAGCTGCAGCATGGAGTCTGGCACGCGGTCGGGCGCAGCAAACGCAAAGCGGAAAGGTCGCTCCGCACGAACCGCCTCGGTACCGGCAAGCTTTTCCAGCCGCTTCATGCGCGACTGCGCCTGCTTGGCCTTGCTTGCTTTGGCTTTGAAGCGGTCGATGAACGATTGCAGATGGGCTCGCTCGACCTGTTCGCGTTCGTGGGCGATCTGTTGCTGGCGCAGTTGTTCGGCGCGCAGGCGTTCGAAAGCACTGTAATTGCCGGTATAGAGCCGCGCACGCCCTTCATTGAGATGCAAGGTGTGCGAAATCACACCATCGAGGAATTCGCGATCGTGCGAAATCACCAGCAACGTGCCTTGGTAGCGGCGCAGCCATTCTTCTAACCAAAGCACCGCATCGAGGTCCAGATGGTTGGTCGGCTCGTCGAGCAGCAGCAACTCCGACGGCGCCATGAGCGCCCGAGCCAGGTTGAGGCGCACACGCCAACCGCCGGAGAACTCCTGCACCGCACGCTCGTGTGTCTCGGCGGCAAAACCTAACCCGT
>NZ_DATCRY010000276.1:0-3821 GCF_036568765.1 Dyella sp.
GTCTGGCGCCTTACCGACCGTACAAGAACGACATCTCGGTGCGTATCGGCGCCGTGCCGGCTTTCCTGCACGAGATGCAAGCCTTGCTTGCGGCCGAATATCCTTCCATGGAAGTCGTCTGGTTTGGACATATCGGCGACGGTAACCTGCACATCAACGTGCTCAAGCCCGAATCGCTCGACGCCGCCGCGTTTATCGCTCAGTGCGAACATGTGACCAAGCTGCTGGCCGCAACACTCAAGCGTCACGGCGGCAGTATCTCGGCCGAGCACGGTATCGGGCTGGTCAAAAGGCCTTATCTGGAGAGCACGCGTACGGCCGCAGAGATTGCCTTGATGCGGCAGGTCAAACAGGTGTTCGACCCGCTTCAGCTCATGAATCCAGGCAAGCTCTTCGAATAATATCGTGGTTTTCTGACGGGGCTTGTCTTACCCGTCAATTTTTCTTTTTATTGTTTTAACCATGCAGGCCGCACCGCGGCTGATTTTCATTAAAAGGATTGCCATGAGCCAGAATCGCCGCTCCCTGTATCCCGAGATCGAGCCATTCGATAGCGGCATGTTACAGGTTTCGCCTTTGCATACGCTGTATTACGAACAGAGCGGCAATCCTGGCGGCAAGCCGGTAGTGTTTTTGCATGGCGGTCCAGGCGGTGGTGCGAACAGCAAGTGTCGGCGCTTTTTCGATCCAGCGGTTTATCGCATCGTGCTCTTCGACCAGCGCGGCTGTGGTCGCTCCACGCCGCATGCCGAACTGGAGGGCAACACGACCTGGGATCTGGTTGCCGACATCGAGCGGCTGCGCGAGCATCTGGGTATTGCGCGTTGGCAAGTATTCGGCGGCTCGTGGGGTTCCACGCTTGCGCTGGCTTATGCGCAGACGCATCCGGACAAAGTTGCCGAGTTAGTGTTGCGCGGCATCTTCATGCTACGTCGCTGGGAACTGGAGTGGTTCTACCAGAAGGGCTGCGACGCCTTGTATCCGGACGCTTGGGAGACGTATCTGAGTGTTATTCCCGAGGTCGAGCGCGGCGATCTGATGAGTGCATACCATCGCCGCCTGACCGGTAGCGATGCCGGGCAACGGCTGGAAGCGGCGCGTGCCTGGTCGGTCTGGGAGGGCGCGACGAGCTTTCTTTATCAGGACGAAGGCCATATCGCTTCCAGTGGCGAAGACGAATTCGCGCTGGCGTTTGCGCGTATCGAATGCCATTACTTCGTCAATGGCGGCTTCTTCGAGCATGACGATCAACTGCTGCGTCATGTCGAGCGCATCCGCCATATTCCGGCGGTAATCGTGCAGGGGCGTTATGACGTTGTGTGTCCGGTGCGTAGTGCCTGGGATCTTCATCGCGCATGGCCGGAAGCCGATCTACGTATCGTGCAGGATGCAGGACATTCGGCGTTCGAGCCTGGAATCACGCACGAGCTGTTGGAAGCGACCGATCGCTTTCGTGCTTGATGAGGCTTCCAAGCAAGCCTATGCCAGTAACGAGGCTGCTATTTCTGTGACGCGTATGTAGCGACTGGAGGGGGCCTCGAAAAGCGTGGCGTGTCTGTTGCGTGCAAGGCTGCCCCCTCACCCCAACCCTCTCCCCCGGCAAGCCGGGGGAGAGGGCGCCGACTGCGGCGAATCTCGGTGTTTCGCACTTGCGTAACTTGCTCCTTCCTTGGTTTACAGGGGAGGATTGGCGTGGGGTAAGTACTTCCGTAGCTTCCCGCAAGAACCCGCCTCTGCAAGACAGTTGCTCTCCCCTGGCAAAGCGATGGGAGAGGGAGCAGGCTGCGCAAGTACGAAACACTGAGGCTTGCCCCAGTCAGGCTCCCTCTCCCCTGGCTTTGCCGGGGGAGAGGGTTGGGGTGAGGGGGTAACCTCGCATGCAGAACGCGACGTAAGGTTTTTAGAAGTTCCCTTCAGTCGCGACGGCGCGGAGCGCTATCGAACAGTATTCGATACCCGCTGACGAAGCTACGAAAAAGCCACGCCCCTTGCGGGGCGTGGCTTTTTTAGTTGGAGCGGGATGGGCGGTCAGTCGCGGCGATCGTGGTCATCGTCGCGGTCATGACCGTGGTTATCATGACCGTGGTGGCTGTCGTCATGATGAGCATGCTCGTCATGGCCGCCATGGCCATGGTCATGCGAGTCGAACAGACCCGGTGCGAACAAATCGACCACAAAGCCGTCATGGTCGGATGCACCGATGGCCTTGGTCCAATCGGTTGCATTGGCTGCGTCGGCTTCGGTCTGCACCGGCGCATCGAGGTCGGCACGACCGTACTGCATCCGGATGAAGCGCAGCTTGGCGACCTGGTTCAACAGAGCATGGTCGAGCACCTGCACCGTTGGCACTTCGCGACCGGAATTACCCGAGCCTGCTGACGTGTAACCCTGGATCTGACCGAAGTTCTCGGTAAACAGGAACGAATAGCGATCGTTCTCCGGTATCGAATCCACCGCATTCCACAGCGACGGCTGGACAATGTTCTTGCCGAGCTTGAGCTGATTCTCGCTGTCCTTGTACTTGCCGGAAATCAGACCCACGACATCCACCCAGCCGTCACTGAACTGATAGGCGTTGAAGTCACCGACGACCATCAGCGGCTGCCAGGGCGCAGCAGTTTGCAATGCCTGCACCTGATGAGCCAACGAGGTGGCCTGGAGGAAGCGCTTCTGGCGATCGCGCACGGCGGTGTCGTTGTCCTTGTCGACATTGGTACGTGCCTTTGGATGAACCGAGATTACCTGGAAGCGGATGCCGCGCGCCTCGGCGGTGAGCAATAGCGGCGGATGGTCGTGCACGAACGCGGTCTGACCGTCGTCGAGCCAGGTTTCATCGGCAGCCAACTGGCGTACCGAAAGCACCTTGACGCGATCGTTGCGTACCAGGAAGCCCACGTTGATACCGCTGGGATCGTGACCGGGAATCAAATAGGCCGTGTACTTGGCGCCGTAGTCAGCGCCCAACTGCGTGGCCAGGCCTTGCAGGATGGGTAGGCTCTTGACCTCTTCCACCGAGAGCACATCGGGCAGCTTGAGAACACTGCCGATATAAGCGGACAAGCGCTGCGTCTTCAGAATTACTTCCGCCGGCGTCGGTTCGCTACTATCGCCACTGCACGTAAAGGTGGTGTTGAAATCGCTGTCGCAGAAGCGCTCGGTATTGAATGCACCGATACGCAACGCATACCGCGGGGTGGGCGATACCGGGTTCGGCATCGGCGCCGCATGCTTGATGGCGATCGAGGTCGGGATGAACGTATAGGCACCGAAGTCGTACGAGATAATGCCTTCGGCGCGGAAAGTGGTCCCTGCGATAAACGGCGTGTTGACCGGAACCGCACCGAAATCGGCGGTGTTCATCTTGAACACTTCCGGGTTGCCGCTCCAGTTGGGCAATTGCACGCCAGCAGGGACCGGCACGCTGAAGCGCACCCCCGGCAGGCGCAGCGAACGCTTGCCATTGGCCGTGATGCTGACCTCTGCAAAAGGCTCGCCGCTGAAGCGCTTGTTGCCCGTGTTGATCATGCCGTTCTCGATCAGCACGCGCATGCCCACGAAGCACTGGAAGTTGGTGTCGCCGCAGGACAGCTTGTCCGGATCGGAAGAGGGCGTCGAGGCATCGAATACCACCGGTGCCGGCAGTCGCGCACGATGACCGATCACAGTGACCGTCGGGTTTTCCAGTTCCGGCAGGTTGAAGAAGTTACCCACGGAAGCATCCACGTTTACCACGTCGCCGACTGCAACTGTCGGCGCGGTCGAGGTGAACACATAGATGCCGTTGGAGGTGAGCTTGTCGTTGTCCGCACGTGCATCCGGTG
>NZ_DATCRY010000277.1:0-4519 GCF_036568765.1 Dyella sp.
CCGCCGATGACGACCGCCAGGGCAACGAAGAACCAGCGCTGCCAGCCGGCGCTGTCGGCCAGGAAACTGAAGGCAGCGCCCGTATTGAACGCGAGGGTCCAGTTGAGCAGGCCTGGGACGATCGGATGCGGCACTCCAGCCGGCTGCAAAGCATCGAGCGCCCAGGCCTTGGAAAGCTGATCGAGCACGATGACCACGGCGGTCAGCCACAGCCAGGAGAGCGCGGAGGGTTTGGGGGATGTGGACAAACGCTGAAACCTCGACAAGGCGCCCCATTACGGGGCGCCGATATGCTTAGAAATCGTACTTAAAAATAACGGCGATCTTCGCCGGGACCATCGATATTGCTCACGCAACGTCCGCACAGTTCCGGATGCTCCGCATGCGTACCGACGTCGTCGCGACGATGCCAGCAGCGGATGCACTTCGGCGCTTCGCTGGGCATAGCCGACACCCATACGTCGGCACCTTCCAGCTCGGTCAGTACCGCCGTTTCCGGCTGCCCGCCCGCCACATCCAGGCGCACATCCGAGGTAATGAAGAAGAAGCGCAGCTCTTCCATCGCCGGCGCATAGCGCGCTACGACGGCAGGATCGGCATGGATCGCCAGCTTCGCCTCCAGCGAGGCACCGATCTGGCCGCCCTTGCGCATCTCTTCGAGCACGCGCGAAGCGGTATCGCGGATCGCGAGCAAATCGGACCAGTAGCGACGCTGCTCGGGCAAACCCTGGGTCGCGGCCAAGCCGTCGTACCAGGTTTCGAACAGTACGCTTTCGTCGCGCCCGCCCGGCATGTGCTGCCAGATTTCCTCGGCCGTGAAGCTGAGCATCGGTGCAAGCCAGCGCACCAGCGCTTCGAGAATGCGATACATCGCACTCTGCGCACTGCGCCGGCCATGACTGTTCTCCGGCATGGTGTAGAGCCGGTCCTTGGTGATATCCAGGTACAGCGCGCCCATTTCGTTGGTGCAGAAGTTCTGCACGCGCTGGACGATCTCCGGAAAATCGTAACGATCGTAAGCGGCGACCACGGCCTGCTGGGTGTCGTAAGCCTGCTGCACGGCCCACTGATCGAGCAAGATCGAATCGGCCACCGGCAGCAGTTGCGTAGCCGGGTCGAAACCGTCGAGGTTGCCGAGCAGGAAGCGTGCGGTATTGCGGATACGGCGATACGTATCGGCCACGCGCTTGAGGATCTCGTCCGACAGCGACATCTCGTTGCGGTAATCCGTCGAGCATATCCACAGGCGCATGATGTCCGCGCCGAGGTCCTTCATGATGTCCTGCGGCTCGATACCGTTGCCGAGCGACTTGGACATTTTGCGGCCCTGCGCATCCACGGTAAAGCCGTGGGTGAGCACTTCCTGGTACGGCGCATGGCCATGGATAGCGGCGGAGGTCAGCAGCGAGGAATGGAACCAGCCGCGATGCTGGTCGCTGCCTTCCAGGTACATCACCTTGTATTCGGCGGCGTTACCGCGCTGCAGCTCCGGACGCTGACCGACCACGGCGAAATGACTGGTGCCGGAATCGAACCAGACATCGAGCACATCGGAGACTTTCTCGTAATCGGCCGCATCGGCACCGAGCAACTCGGCCGGGTCGAGCGCAAACCACGCATCGATACCGCCCTGCTCCATTTTTTGCGCGACTTTCTCCAGCAGCGCCACGGAGTCGGGATGCGGCTCTTGCGTCGCCTTGTGCACGAACAGCGCGATCGGCACGCCCCAGGTGCGTTGGCGCGAGATGCACCAATCCGGTCGATCGGCGATCATGCCGGCGATGCGCTCCTCGCCCCAGCCCGGAATCCAGCGCACGGTCTTGATCGCATCGAGCGCGCTCTTGCGCAGGCCGTTCTGCTCCATGCTGATGAACCACTGCGGCGTGGCGCGGAAAATCACCGGCGTCTTGTGACGCCAGCAATTAGGGTAGCTGTGCGCGATCTTGGCGAAGGCGAGCAGCACGCCGCGTGCACGCAGCAGATCGACGATGACGTCGTTGGCCTTCCAGATGTGCTGCCCTGCCAGCACGATATCGCCTGCCGGCGGCGTCTGCTCGCCATAGACACCGCGCGAGCCGATGTAATTGAGCGTGCCGATGCCGTAAGGCTTGCCGGCGGCGAAGTCTTCCGGACCGTGGTCGGGCGAGGTATGCACGGCGCCGGTACCGTCTTCGTCGGACACGTGATCGCCAAGGATCACCAGCACTTCGCGCGCATAGAACGGATGACGCAGCTTGGTCAGCTCCAGTTCCGCGCCAGCGACGGTGTGGCTGCCAGGCACGAGCTCGGCCGTTTCGCGCTGCAGATAACGATGAGCCACTTTGTCGACCAGACGCTGGGCGATCACCAGCCATACTGGACGTCCGTCGCGCGGGGCGCCTTCGATCAGCGCGTATTCGATCTGCGGCCCTAACGCCACGGCCTGGCTTTCCGGCAGCGTCCACGGCGTGGTCGTCCAGATCGGGATAGCGACGATGGCATCGCTCGCATCGACGCCGAACTTGGCCGCCAGTGCTTTGCCATCGACGGCGTCATAGGCGACATCCACGGCCGGCGAGGTCTTGTCGCCGTATTCGATCTCCGCCTCGGCCAGCGCCGAGCCGCAATCGAAGCACCAGTACACCGGCTTGGCGCCACGCACGACATGCCCGCCATCGACGATGCGCGCAAGCGCTCGGATCATGTCCGCTTCGTATTTGAAATCGAGCGTGCGATACGGGTTCTGCCAGTCGCCCAGCACACCCATGCGTTTGAAGTCGACGCGCTGCAGATCGATCTGCTGCTGCGCGAACTCGCGGCACTTCTGGCGGAAGGCTTCGGCATCGAGCTTGTCGCCGGCGCGACCGAATTTCTTCTCGATGGCGATTTCGATCGGCAGGCCATGGCAATCCCAGCCCGGCACGTACGGCGAGCGGTAGCCCGCCAGCAGCTTGGATTTGACTACGACGTCCTTGAGCACCTTGTTGACGGCGTGGCCCAGGTGAATCGCACCGTTGGCGTAAGGGGGGCCATCGTGCAGCACAAACATGCGGTCGCGGCCAGCGGTCTTCTGCTGAATCTGTGCATAGCGATCCACCTTCTCCCATGCCGCCAGCCAGGCGGGCTCGCGCTTGGGCAGGTCGCCGCGCATCGGGAATGCCGTCTGCGGCAGATGGATGCTGCTCTTGTAGTCCTTGCTCATGGTCATGCTTGCCATCGGGGTGGGTGTCGGCGCCTATCGTGCGTAGCGACGCCGCCGGTTTCTTGAAAACTTGTGTTTCACGCCTCGGCCAGACGCGGATTCATGCCCAGCACCGCACGCGCCTCGCGGGCATCGCGCTGCATCTGGGCGGTCAACGCATCCAGGCCGTCGAACTTTTGCTCGTCGCGCAACTTGGCAACGAACTCCACGGCCATGCGGCGCCCATAAAGATCGCCATCGAAATCGAACAGATGAACTTCGAGCAAGGGCTCATTAACTTCGTTGACAGTCGGACGCACACCGAGGCTGGCCACGCCCGGCCAACTGCATTCGCTCTCGCCCAGCCCCACACGCACGGCAAAAATGCCCTGCACGGGAGTCACGCGTTCGCGCAGATGGATATTGGCGGTGGGGAAACCCAGCGTGCGTCCGAGCTGGTTGCCGTATTCCACCTTGCCTTCGATCACAAAGGGACGGCCAAGCAATGGTTCGGCCGCCGCAAAGCTGCCCTCCGCCAGCAGGTTACGTACCCGGGTCGCCGAGACGCGCTCGCCTTCCAGCAGCACGGGCGCCATCACATGGGCCTCGAAGCCCAGTTCGCGCCCCATGGCTTCCAGCAGCGCCACATCACCGGCACGCTTGTGGCCGAAACGAAAATCGCCGCCGACCCAGACCTCGCGCGCATGCATCCGCTCGATCAGGACACGGCGAACGAAGTCTTCGGCGGACATGGACGTAAGCGCAGCGTTGAAGCGCAGCAGCAGGATCTGTTCCATGCCCGCGGCGTCGAAGCCCTTGAGCTTCTCGCGCACGCCGGAAAGCCGCGGCACCGGCACGGGCGAAAAGAATGCGCGCGGCAGCGGCTCGAAACTCACCGCCGCCGGCGTCCAGCCGCTGATCTCGGCGCGCTCGCGTACCTGCGCCAAAAGCGCCTGATGCCCGCGATGCAGGCCATCGAAGGCGCCAACGGCCACTACGCTGCCGCCGGGGGCCAGACTGGGGCCCGCGACGTCCCTGGAAAGTCTCATCATCGGCCGAGTATAGCGGGTGCGAAGCGGTTCTGACGCACCGCGGCAGGAGCTTGGGGAAGACGCTTTCGACGTGACGCCGAGGGAGTTCGGACTAGCCGGCTTTGCCATGGAACTTCAAGTCTTGGCACGAACCTGCCGTGAGGTAGGCCTGTCGCGACTGAAGGGGACCTCTAAAAACTGGCTCTTCTGTGGGAGCGACTTTCGTCGCGACGATCGTGCCTTATCGCAAGTCCTTGTCGCGACTGAAGTCGCTCCCACAACGATAGGATCCGTTTTCGCTGTGTCCAAGTCATTGACAGGTTTTTAG
>NZ_DATCRY010000278.1:0-3293 GCF_036568765.1 Dyella sp.
CCATATGCCCATACTGCTCCGGCTCGACACGTCCATCGGTACCCAGATCGAGTGCCTGTCCACCGTGTCGCGCCGCAGCCGTCAAATGCATGGCAAGGCTCTTCTCGGTCGTCGCCACCAAGCCGGCCCCGGCCAGTAGCAGCAGGGCGGCCAGTACCCGTTGTATCAGGATCGATATGCCGCCTTCACCCAGGCTCATGCGACTTCCCACCCCTTCAGTTCGCCCATCTCGTCGGCCGTACCATACCTGCCGCGCTCGTCGCGCGTCACGCTGGCCACCGCACAGGCGTGGTCGTGGGTGAAAAACAGTTTGATGCCACGTACCAACTTGTCGCCGAGAAAATCGCGCTTCTCATCGATCAGCTTTTCCGGCCAGCGGTCGTAGCCCATAGTGATCGGCAGATGCACCCAGTAGCGGCCCGGAATCAGATCCGCGCAGAACACCACGCCGCCCACCTCGGCCAACATCAGGCCGGGCGTATGGCCGTCCGAATAGCTGAAGCGTACCGATTGCCCCAACGCGTCGGAGTGCGCGCCGTCGACGAGTTCGAGGCGGCCGCTTTGCTCCAGCAAGCCGCACAGTTCCGGAATGAACGAGGCACGATCGCGCGGATGCGGATGTTGCGCGCGCTCCCAATGCTCGGCCCCCACGATGAAGGTGGCCTTGGGAAACAACAGGCTCGGCCCCTGCCCTTCCTGCCAGGCGGCAAGCAAGCCGCCGGCATGGTCGAAGTGCAGGTGCGACAGCACGACAGCGTCGATGTCTTCGTGTGTCAATCCGGCGTCGGCCAGCGAGTCGAGCAGCACATGGCGATCCTCGACCACTCCGTAACGCTCACGCATCGACGGCTCGAAGAACGCGCCGATGCCTGTTTCGAACAGAACGTTCTTGCCGTCCAGATCCTTCGCCAACAGGCAGCGGCACGCCAACGGAATGCGGTTCTGCTCATCGGTTTCGATCCAGCGCGACCATAAAGCCTTGGGCGCATTGCCGAACATCGCGCCACCGTCGAGGCGCTGGGAATTACCGATGAGAGACCACAGTTGCATAGGAAGGAACTCGGTTATTGAACCTTGCCCAGACCCGAAGGACGGCGTGGATCGCTTGCCGCATCGAGCTTGTGCGTTTTCAGATCCCAGGTCACCACATTCATGAAGCCCCAGGATTCGCGCTGCTTCAACTGATGGCCCATGGCGGTAAGTGCATCGGCGGTCGCCTTGTCGAAAGCTCCGTCTTCCACGTCGACGCGATCGGGCATGTACTGGTGATGGAAGCGCTTCTGCGCAGCGACCTCGGTGGCGCTCTTGCCATCGATGAAGGCCAGGATGCCTTCGAGCACCTGGGTGATGATGGTCGAGCCGCCCGGCGAACCGATCACTCCGACGCGGTCCTTGCCGATCACGATGCTCGGTGTCATCGACGACAGCATGCGCTTGCCCGGGGCCGGAGCATTGGCGGCGCTGCCGAGCAGGCCGTAGACATTAGGCTTGTTAGGCACCAGGGCGAAATCGTCCATCTCGTCGTTGAGCAACACGCCCGTGGAACCGGCCACGAAGGTCGAGCCGAGCGTGTAGTTCACTGTGGAGGTGATCGAGGCCATGTTGCCGTCAGCATCGATGATCGAAAAATGCGTGGTGTGCATGCCCGGATCGGTGCCGCCACTGGCCGGCAGCATCGACGACGGTGTGGCCTTGTCCAGCAGGATCGACTGGCGCAGACCATCGGCGTAATACGGCGACAGCAGCATATCCAGCGGCATCTTCACGAAATCCGGATCGCCCAGATAATCGTTGTGATCGCGGAAGGCGCGACGCATCGCTTCGATCACGATGTGCGTGCGATGCGCTTCGTCCATGCTGGCAAGATCGAAGCCGGAGAGAATATTGAAGATCTCGGCAACCGCCACGCCACCGGAGGACGGCGGCGGCGCGGTCACGATACGAAAGCCGCGGTAATTGACCTCGATCGGCTCGCGCTCCTTCACGCGATAGCCGGCCAGATCGTCGAGCGTCCAGCGCCCGCCGGCTGCGCGCACCGCATCGACCATCGCCTTGGCCGTCTCGCCGCGATAGAAGCCGTCCAGGCCATGCGCGGCGATATTTTCCAGCGTGCGTGCCTGGTTCGGATCGCGCCACAGCTCGCCCTCTGCCGGCGCCTTGCCGCCCGGCAGGTACTTCTCGGCGGACGCCGGCCAACGGCGGATATCTTTCTGGCGCGAAGCGATCGCGTCGGCCAGACGGCTATCGAGCTTGAAACCGTCGCGTGCCAGGCGAATGGCCGGCGCCAGCGACACCTTCAACGGCAACTTGCCGTAATGCTCGGCCAACCAGACCAGACCGGCCGGCTCACCGGGAATACCTGCCGACAGCGGGCCGTTCAACGCGGTATCGCGATTGGGCGAACCGTCGGCATTCAAATAATCCTTCGCATTCACCGCTGCAGGCGCGGTTTCGCGCGCATCGATAAAAGTGTTTCGACCGTCCGAAGCGCGATGCAGCACGGCCATGAAGCCGCCGCCGGTACCGGAGCTTTCCGGTTCCACCACCGACAGCGTCGACGCCACGGCCACGGCCGCATCGAAGGCGTTACCACCCTTGCTCAACACCTCGAACCCCGCCTCAGTGGCGTGGAAATTGGCGCTGGCAATGGCCGCATGGCCGGGTTTTTCGCTGTTTATGCGTGCCGCGCCCGGATGGGTCGCAGCCGTTTGCGCGCCGTCGGCCGCAAAGGCCCCGCTGCTGCCGAGCAACAAGCCCAGCAACAGGACGCGCCATTTCAAAGAGCTCATGCTCCGGTCTCCTTGCTCATCAGATGCCGATATTTGAGTTCGAGCTGATCGCGCGTCTCGGTATGCTCGGCATCGACCTCGATGCACTCGACCGGACAGACCACGACGCATTGCGGCTCGTCATGATGCCCCACGCACTCGGTGCATAACGCGGGGTCGATCACGTAGTACTCCTCGCCGAGCGAGATGGCCTTGTTAGGGCAGACTGGTTCGCAGACGTCGCAGTTGACGCAGGTGTCGAGGATTTTCAGGGACATGGCTTGCGAGTTTACAACAGGCGGGGGGCTAAGCCCGATCTGGGCGCGATGTTTGTGTTGTGCAAGCCACTTGGCGCTTGTCGGAGGTATTTTCTGCAATGGACGCTGCGTGATGTGGCGGGTTGCCCCCTCTCCCCAGCCCCTGAGGTATCCCCACGTTTTTTCGGCGACGGTGTCGCCAAAATCAAAGAGATAGCTAGCGGGCGAGCATGGGTTTCAGTATCTGTATGGGTGTCTAGACCAAGGA
>NZ_DATCRY010000279.1:0-4462 GCF_036568765.1 Dyella sp.
AACGCCACCTCTGGTGGCCTCCCAAAAACCAACTACGGCAATTCATCCGAGCCATCTCCAGCGGTCCTCTGACTTGGGTGTACACCGGCATCTCTACGTGAAAAACGTGGGGATACCTCAGCCCCAGCCCTCTCCCCCGGCAAGCCAGGGGAGAGGGAGCCTGACTGAAGCAGGTCTCAGGTTTCGCACTTGCGTAGATTGCTCCCTCTCCCCTGGCTTGCCGGGGGAGAGGGCTGGGTGAGGGGGCGGCCCGTCATGTAACCGCAAAAACAACAATGGGAGCGACCCCAGCGTCAACGAGTCCTTGCGACCGTCGCCACTGCAGCCGCTCCCACCGGAGAGCAGTAACTCGCGGCGACTTACATCGCTACGAAGCGCACCTGCGCACCGGTCGGCTGCAGTGCTTCGGTCACGCGCTGCTGGTCGGCCTGGTCGCCGATGAACAGGATGATCACATCCTTGAACGAACCCGGCTTGGCGCTCTTGAACGCTTCGATCACCAGATCGGCCGTCTTGCCCGAATCCGGACCGGCGAACACCAGCATGTTACCCGGCAGCACGCCGCGGGCGATGATGTCGTTGACGTTCTGCAGCTGACGATCGCGCGAAGCCTTGGCGTCGTCGCTGTCGCCGGCATTGACCAGGTACGGATACGGACGATCCGCCGTCATGCCCTGCATGTTCTGCGTAACGATCTGGCCGAGGTAGGCGTTCCACGCCTTGCTGTCGTTCGGATCGGTCGGCTTGGCGACCTTCTGCACTTGTGCCTGCTGCGAAGCCTGTTGGTCGTCTTCCGACTTGCTGCAACCGGCCAGGACCACGGCGCCGGTGAGCGCGAGGAGGGCAACGAGAGCGAACTTACGCATGATGATCACCTTGGTAATGTCTTTTGTACGTTGGTTGGAAAACTTAAGCCTGCCGCGACTGGCCATGTTGCCAGCGCTGGCGCATGGCCTGCTGGACCGCGGGATGCACGAAACCGGAAATATCGCCGCCGAGGCGGCCGATCTCGCGCACCAGCGAAGACGAAATAAAGCTGTACTGCTCGGCCGGCGTCAGAAACAACGTCTCGGCCTGAGGAATCAGATGACGGTTCATGCTGGCCAACTGAAACTCGTATTCGAAATCCGATACCGCACGCAGGCCGCGAATGATCACGCCCGCGCCGATTTCGGAAACAAAGTCAGCCAACAGGCTGTTGAAGCCGCGCACTTCCACATTGCGCAGATCCGCCAAGGCCAGCCGCGCCAATGCAATACGTTCGTTGAGGCTGAACCCCGGGCCTTTGCTCTGGCTGTCCGCCACCGCCACCACTACGCGATCGAACAGCGGTGCGGCGCGCGCCACCAGATCGGCATGCCCATTGGTGATCGGATCGAAAGTGCCCGGATAGACGGCTAGGCGCGTATTGACCGCTGGTTTGTCCACGGAAACATCGGGGGTGCTGTGAAGAGTGGGCGCTAGCTTACTTGGTTATAGCGCTGGGAGTTAGGGGTCAGGCATGCCTGCCTTTCGCCCCATGCGAGGGGCAATGAATGCGATTAGCGAACCTCTCCTGCGGAAACGACTTTGCATGCAAGGCTGCCCCCTCACCCCAACCCTCTCCCCCGGCAAAGCCAGGGGAGAGGGAGCCTGACTGAGTGAACCTCAGTGTTTCGCACTTGCGCAGCCTGCTCCCTCTCCCCTGGCTTTGCCGGGGGAGAGGGTTGGGGTGAGGGGGCAGCCTCGCACGCAAAAGACACGCCTCGTTTTTCGACGCCCCCTTCAGTCACCACAAGGGTTTACGGTGAGGCACGATCGTCGCGACTAAAGTCGCTCCCACAGAAAAATCGATTTCCTGGCATCTCCGTGAATTGTCATGTCTCACGCTTGAGCAATAAATAACCAACCTCACCCGCCCTACCCTCACGATGCGGCAACCAGGTGGCAGGCAATTCAGGCCGCCGATCCACCGGATACTCCACATAAATCCAGGCGTGCGGAGACAACCAGCCGTCTTGCTCCAGACGTTCGGCCAGCGACCTCCACAGGTCCAATGCGAAGGGCGGATCAAGAAATACCAGGTCAAATAGGCGCGGGTTGCCGCGCAGGAACGCCTGCGCCTCGATGCCAGCCACCTCGCCGCCAGGTAGCTTCAGCCGAGTCAGGTTATCCCTCAAAGCCTGCGCCGCACGCGGATTCGGCTCGACGAACTGCGCACTGGCCGCCCCGCGCGACAACGCCTCGATCCCCAGCGCCCCCGTCCCGGCACACAGATCCAGACACCGCGCGCCAGCAAGCCTCGGCATCAACCAATTGAACAGGGTTTCGCGCACCCGCTCCGGGGTGGGACGCAGGCCCGGCAGGTCCGGCACATCCAGGCGCGAATTGCGCCATTGGCCGCCAATCACACGGATTCGGCCCGGTTTGGCGCTCATATTCGGCATGTGTCCAAAGGGCCGCACTCAGCGGTGGGTATGAATGAGGGTGGTAGCATTCCTTCTATTGTCTTCATATCACCGCCCCGATGCTCAAGTTCTGGAAGAAAAAGCCCACCGAGACGACCCCGGAAGCACCGCGCGACGTGCCCGCCACCGCGGCCGATGCTGCCGCGCAGGACCAGTCGCCGGCCATGGGCGAAATCCTGGCCGAGGCCGCACCGCCCGAGTCGGCGCCGTCGGCCGACGAAGCGGTCGAGTATCTCCCCGAACAAGCCACCGCAACCGCAGCACCGGCGGAGGCGGCGGCACCGGCCAAGCTTTCCTGGCGCGAACGGCTGGCCGGCAGCGGCTTCGCCAAGGGCTTGAGCTCGCTCTTCAGCCGTAATCCCAAGCTGGACGACGACCTGCTCGATCAGTTGGAAACCACGCTGATCACCGGCGATGTCGGCGTCGAAGCCAGCACACAATTGGTCGAGAGCCTGCGCAAGCGCATGCACAAGCGCGAGTTCGCCGACGCCTCGGCCTTGCTGGCAGCGCTGCGCAAGGATCTGATCGGGCAACTCCTGCCCGTGCAGCAGCCACTGGACGTCAGCGGCCGCAAGCCATACCTGATCCTCACCGTCGGCATCAACGGCGTGGGCAAGACCACCACCATCGGCAAGCTGGCACGCCGCTATCGCGACGAAAAGCGCAGCGTGATGCTCGCTGCCGGCGACACTTTCCGTGCTGCGGCAGTGGAACAGCTCAAAACCTGGGGCACGCGCAACGATGTGCCGGTGATCGCGCAAGGTCAGGATGCCGATTCGGCCAGCGTGATCTTCGACGCGCTGCAAGCCGCGCGCTCGCGCAACACCGATGTACTTATCGCCGACACCGCCGGCCGCCTGCACACCCAGGGCGGCCTGATGGACGAGCTGGGCAAGATCGCCCGCGTGCTCAAGAAACTCGACAGCGAAGCGCCGCACGAAGTGCTGATGGTGATCGACGGCACCACTGGCCAGAACGCGGTCAGCCAGGTGCGCCAGTTCAGCCAGATCGTCGGCGTCACCGGCCTGGTGGTGACCAAGCTGGACGGCACCGCCAAGGGCGGCGTGGTGTTCGCGCTGGCGCGCGAGTTCGGCCTGCCGATCCGCTATGTCGGCCTGGGCGAAACCGCCACCGACCTGCGCGTATTCGATGCCGAAGCCTTCGTCGACGGCCTGCTGCCAGCGGTGCTGGGACATGCTTAAGAGCGCGCGCCCGCGATGATGTCGCGCACGCTGCGCCTAGCGTTGATTGTCGCCGCCGGCATCGCGCTTGCTATCGCCCTGATCGGCCTGGTCACGGTACACCTGCTGCTGCAGCCGGAGCGCTTCACCGCGATGCTGCAAAATCAGGCGCGCGCCGGCGGCCTGGAACTGAGCCTGGCCAAACCGGCCAGCCCCTCGCTGTTTCCGCGCCCTGCACTGGAACTGCAAGGCCTGACCTTGAACGCGCCTGGCGCCACCGCGCCGATCCTGGTCGCTGCCAACGGCCGGCTCGCCCTGCCCTGGCGCACACTCTTCGGCGGCGACACCATCATCACGCAGATGGAGATCGACTCGCCTCGCTTGGACCTGGATGCGCTGCAGGATTGGTTCGACAACCTGCCCCCGCGCCCAAGTACGCCGCTGCGCATTCCGCGCATCGATACCGGCGTGCTCGTCACGCGCGGCAGCATCCTGCGCGGCGAAGAACTGCTGTTCAACGACGTCACGCTCGAAGCCGGCAAGCTCGCTTCCGGACAACCATTTCCCTTGAGCGCATCGGCGCGCATCGCCAACGGCGACATCGTGCAGTTGCGCCTGAGCGCTACACCACGCATCGCGGGCGATGCCTTGCAACTGGACCATATCGGCCTGCGTCTGGCACAAGGCACATCGCTGGTGCTGCAACTGAGCGGCGATGCACGCTGGCACGGTGCGTCCGATGCCGCAGTGCACCTCGCCGGCAAGCTCGACCACGCCGACGCTGGCAGCTACGACACCGCCGTGACGCTGACGCCTGCCAACCAGACCGCCCCG
>NZ_DATCRY010000280.1:0-2169 GCF_036568765.1 Dyella sp.
GATCACCGCTGCGGCTTCGTCGCCAATCATCGCGCCTGCAAGGCCGCCGACCGCCGCGCAGATCGCCGGCCCAAACACGCCCAGCGCGGACGCGACAAGGATCACCCATTCCTGCCATTCAGGGTGCGCGGCATTTTGTGCATCGGTCGATACACCATCGTACCGCCTGCCAAGCCGCAAGCTCACCGCCGCCAGGTCGCGTGCGCTCGTGACAATCACCGCGCCGGGAATCGCTATCGCTGCCAGCATGTCCGCAACGATCACGCTCGTGGGGCGGTCCTCCGCAAATTCCCCGATTGCTAGCGACTTGAGCCAGTTCAGGGTCCCCACAGCGTCATCCCATACGTTCCCCAGCATGCTCATGCGTTCCTCCCGGTCGATGCCACCAGTTCGGCCAGGTCGTCGTCAACGGCGACGGTATGGATGCTGCTATGGGGATTGGGATCATCGAGATACTGGATACGGCCCCCGGTGCCCGCCGACAGCCCGCTTAATCGCACGTAACCGTCCGCGTCGAGCATGCCGCGCTGCTGCCTGTGGTTGTCGAGCAACGCCACATAGCGGCACCCCGCGACCGGCGAGCCATCGGCATAGATGCGCCGGAACTCCAGATCGGTGACAGAAGGCGCGGCGCGGGGCAAGGATGGCATGGGCGTATTGATCGACGCCTTGCCCTGCTTCTGCACGGTAATGGTCTTGATAAACAGATCGCCAGGACCGCCGAGCGTAATACTGCCGTCCTTGATCTGGACGAACGCGCCGCCGCACTCCAGGATGATTTCCTTGGCGGCGGACAGGTCGACCTTGCCGTTGACACTGGCGACGTTCACGTCCTTGTCCGCAGTGAGGGACATCGGACCGTTTTGAGCCTGGACCTCAACGGGCCCTTTTGCTGCAAAGATCTTGATTCCAAGCTTCTGCGCGAATATCGAAATGAGCTCGCCAGCGGCCACGGTGAAACGCTTCATGATGCTGAAGTCGACGTTCTTACCAGCCACGGCCGAGATGCTGCCCTGCGCCGAAACCTGCACACCCTGGCCCGCGACAATGCCCGCGAACGCCGGGGTACTCATGAGCAGCCCTGGTTTCTTCAGCCCGTCCAGTTCGTCGTTCATCTGCTTCTGTGCATCGGTATCCGCAGGGATAGCCTTCGCCGTCTTTGCCGACGCCGCTAACGCCTTCGCAATCTCCAGCGCGCGTTCAAGCTGCGCGATCGTCTCCTGCATGTCGAGCTGCTTGCCGTTTGCGGCCGGGCGATCATAAGCGGTGATGAGCTGCCCCCCACCGGCGCGGATCGCACCGTACCCCGACGTACGAAGCTCGACACCCTCGCCACGCTTCTGCTTCTTGCCGTCCACCAGATAACCGAGATTCAGTTGGCTCTTGCCCGAATGCTCGGTGGAGAGCTTGATGCCTTCCTCGCCCTGCCAGTCCTCGAAGCGCAGCTTGTTATTGCTCTGCGTGCGAATCACGTTGCGCGAAAGCCATCGCTGCTGATTCGTGATCAGGTCGGACTGCTGGCTGTTGTGATGGAATTGCGAGATATAAGGCTTGTTCGGATCGCCGTCCCGGAATTCCAGCACCGCTTCGTCACCGTCCAGCGCCGGGAAGTGAAAGCCCGTCTGCAATTTACCGGCGAAGGGCTTCGCCAGCCGCAACGGCACGCTCTCGCCGCCCGGATTCCATTCGTCAAAATCGCAGTCGAAGCGGACCGTGTAGTGGCCATCCTGTGTCAGGTACGCGTATTTGTACTGGCCTGGCGACGTGACCCGTGCGCTCAACGTGCCGCCGATCTTCGGCCACCCGTCATCCTCGAGCTTCAGGCGGAAGCGCCGGTCAGACGGAATTGCCTTGTACGTATTGCGGTAAGCCTCATCGCGCGCACCGCTATGCACGACCTCGATCACGACCTGCCCGCCCGGCGCGTCGGGCAGGCTCTCGTCCATCTGCAGGATTCGCCCGGGGCGCAGCCCAAGCGCGTTGCTCTCGCCTTCGTACACGACCTGCCAGGCAATCGCAGCCTCATGGCGCAGTTGCGCCTCCCATTTCGCGCCGTCCCGATCGAGGTGATGGGTGCCGTAGATATAGGGCTGGCCGTAGGTCGTCGTGTCCTTGCTGGCGACGTTCGCTTCAGCCCTGAAGCGCTCCCAGGCCTGGTCGGGGTTGTAG
>NZ_DATCRY010000281.1:0-12061 GCF_036568765.1 Dyella sp.
GGCACGCGCTACACGTGCCCGATGCATCCGGAGATCGAACAGGTCGGCCCGGGGCATTGTCCGAAGTGCGGCATGGCGCTGGAGCCGATGATGCCGGTCCTGGACGACGACCGTGACGAGACTGTGCCGATGGCGCGACGCTTATGGGTGCTGATCGCACTGACCCTACCGGTCGTGTCGATTTCGATGGGTCCTCATCTGTTCGGCTGGCATTGGCGGGAGCCTTGGGGGGCATGGGCAGGCTGGTCCGAGGCCGCGCTTGCCAGCGTCGTGGTGCTCTGGGGCGGGGCGAGTTTCTTTGTACGCGGTTGGCGTTCGCTCCATCCCTGGCACCCCAATATGTACACGCTGATCGCCTTGGGCACAGGCGTGGCGTGGCTGTACAGCGCCATCGCGTTATTGTTGGCCGGGTGGTTTCCTGCGCAGGCACTGGATGCGCACGGGCGTGCGCCCGTGTATTTCGAATCTGCCGCCGTCATTGTCACCTTGGTGACGCTGGGCGACCTGCTCGAAGCGCGAGCGCGCCGGCGCAGTGGCGATGCACTGAAAGCCCTGCTGGGTTTGACGCCGAAGACGGCCAGACGTGTCGACGAAGATGGCGAGCACGATGTGCCGTTGGAGCATGTGCGCGCAGGCGACCGCTTGCGTGTGCGGCCGGGTGAAAAGTTACCGGTGGATGGCGTGGTGCTCGAAGGCAGCAGCCATGTCGACGAGTCGATGCTCACCGGCGAACCTCTGCCAGTCGCTAAAGGCGTGGGCGATGCGCTGTCCGGTGGCACCGTCAACCAGGATGGCGCGCTGCTCATGCGCGCGGAAAAGGTCGGTGCGCAAACCTTGTTGGCGCAGATCGTCGCACAAGTAGCGCAGGCACAGCGCAGCAAGGCACCGTCGCAACGCCTGGCCGATGCCGTGGCCGCATGGTTCGTGCCGGCCGTGTTGATCGTTGCCGTGCTGGCCTTTGCCGGCTGGTGGTGGCTGGGGCCGGAGCCGCGCATCGTGCACGCCATGCTGGCGGCGGTTGCCGTGCTGATCATCGCCTGTCCTTGCGCGCTGGGTCTGGCAACGCCGATCTCGATCATGGTGGCCAGCGGTCGTGCCGCGCGTGCGGGCGTGTTGTTCAAGGATGCCGCGGCTATCGAGGCTCTGCGTGCCATCGATACCTTGGTGCTGGACAAGACCGGCACGTTGACCGAAGGCAAGCCGGTGCTGGGCGATGTCATTGCGCTTGGAGAAACGACACGCGAGCGGGCGTTGGCGCTGGCAGCCGCATTGGAACGTTCGAGCGAACATCCGCTTGCACGGGCCGTGCTTGCGGCGGCGACGCAGGCCCGTGTGAATATCCCGGCGGTGCAGGGCTTCCAGGCGGTGGCCGGCGGCGGCGTACGAGGTGAAGTGGAGGGGCGCGCCGTCGCGCTCGGCAGCCTTGCGTGGCTGGCGGAGCAGGGCGTTACGTTTGATCGTCCTCTGCAAGCCAAGGCGGACGCGCTTCGAACGCAAGGCGCTACCGTAGTGGCATTGAGTGTCGGTGATCAAGCGCAGGCCTTGCTGCCTGTCGTCGATCGCATACGCCCGCAGGCTGTCGACGCTTTGCGGGTCTTGCGGGCGGATGGCCTGCATTTGATCATGCTGAGTGGCGACCACGCAGGAACGGCGCAAGCTGTCGCGCGCGATCTTGGGATCGACGATGTGCGTGCGCAGGTATCGCCGCTGGGTAAGGCCGCTGTGGTGGAAGAGTTGCGCCATGCGGGCCGGCGTGTGGCCATGGCTGGCGACGGCATCAACGACGCGCCTGCGCTGGCTTCGGCCGATCTGGGCATCGCCATGGGCACAGGCACGGATATCGCCATGCATAGCGCTCAGGTCACCCTGGTCAAGGCCGATCTTGCCGCGATCGGCCGTGCACGGGCGATATCGCGAGCCACCGTTAGCAATATCCGGCAGAACTTGTTCTTTGCCTTTGTCTATAACGCTGTAGGCGTGCCGCTGGCGGCAGGCTTGCTCTATCCGCTATGGGGCGTGACGCTCTCGCCCATGATTGCCGCGCTCGCCATGAGCCTGTCGTCGGTGTCGGTGGTAGTCAACGCCCTGCGGCTGTCGGATGAGTGAGTGCAGCCCTCTTCCTGCCTATAGTGGGGACTGGGAGGCTGCCCAGGCGGGAAGGGACACCTCGGCGAGGTCATGACGCTTGTCACCACCGATCGTTGACGCGTCGGACTGCTCGCGGCGTTGCCATATCGCCATGATGCTCCCACGCCAATCGCGGCGTGGGGAGACATCGACATGCAAACCATCAACGCATCGCGCACGACCCTGGAGAAATACCTGCCGCTGCTGCTCGGCCTGCTTGCGGCCATGCTGGCCGGCCGTGCACTGAAGAAGATGTTCTGGACGGCTTTCGGCATGTATTGGGCGCTGCGTGCGACGGGTATCCACTGGTAATACCCCGGATGACGTAAACTGCGCGGCCTGAAACCCGCCAGGACACGCGCATGACCGCCACCCAAGCTTTGATAGAGCGTTACTACGCCGCCTTCAATCGTGGAGACTGGCAGGGCATGCTCGATTGCCTGGGTGACGAGGTCGCCCACGATATCAACCAGGGCGGGCGCGAGATCGGCCGCGAAGTCTTCGCAGGATTTCTCGAGCGGATGCAACGCAGTTATCGCGAGCGGCTGGAGGATATCGTGGTGATGGTATCGGCCGACGGTATCCGCGCCGCGGCCGAATATGTCGTGCACGGCCAGTATCTGGCCGATGACGAAGGCCTGCCCCCGGCACGCGGCCAGCGTTATGTGCTGCCCGGCGGTGCCTTCTTCGATATCGCCGGCGAGCGTATCGTTCGCGTGACCAATTACTACAACCTCAACGACTGGATCGCCCAGGTCGAGGCATGAGCCTGCGTGTCATCACCTGCGTGGGGGAGGCGGTCGCTCCCTATGTCGACGATCTGGCGCGTTTGCGCATCGAAGTGTTCCGCGACTATCCCTATCTCTACGATGGCGACGACACCTATGAACGTCGCTATCTTGAGGCCTATGCCGGTTCGCCGCGCAGTGTATTCGTGCTCGCGCTCGATGGCACGCGCGTGATCGGCGCCTCGACAGGGATTCCATTGGCCGACGACGGCGCGGCGTTTCACCAGCCCTTCCTTGCCAAGGGCATCGCTCTCGATAGCGTTTATTACTTCGGCGAGTCGGTGTTGCAGCGTGATTATCGCGGTCGGGGGCTGGGGCACCGTTTTTTCGACGAGCGCGAGGCACATGCGCGACGGTTGAGCGGTTTTGCCATGACGGCGTTCTGCGCGGTGGAGCGCGAGGATGACGATCCCCGTTGTCCTGGCGATTACCGGCCCAACGATGCCTTTTGGCGCAAGCGTGGTTATGAGCGGCAGGAATCGATGTTTTGCACGCTGGCCTGGACCGAGTGGGGCGATGCGGCGCAGAGTGAGCATCGGCTGCGGTTCTGGCTGCGGCCATTGGTTGCTTGAAAGGGCTTGTCGCGAGGATCGTGCCTTACCGTAAGTCCTTGTCGCGACCAAAGTCGCTCCCACAGAGGTAAGAAGCCTTGTCGTTGACCAGGAGGGTACCTATTTTTGTGGGAGCGGCTTCAGCCGCGACTGGACATGCCTCATTGGGCATGTCTTCCAAACGGAAAGATTTCGATATCAACCAGAGGTAAGGTCATGTCGCGTACCCTCGCCGAATGGCTCGCGTACCAGGAGCAGGTCAATGTACGCAGCATCGAGCTGGGCCTGGAGCGGGTGGGTACGGTATGGCAGCGCATGGGCGCGGCGCGGCCGGCACGCCGTCTGATCACGGTCGGTGGCACCAATGGCAAAGGCTCCACGGTAGCCTTGCTGGAGGCAATGCTGCGTTCGGCGGGGTTGCGTGTGGGCTGCTACACCTCGCCGCATCTGCTGCATTACAACGAACGCATTCGGATCGACGGCAGCGATGCCAGCGATGAGGCGATCGTGGCCAGCTTCGAGCGCATCGAGCAGGCGCGTGGCGATCTGCCGCTGACGTATTTCGAGTTCGGCACGCTCGCAGCACTGGATATTTTTGCCCGGGCCGAGCTTGACGTGGCGGTTCTGGAAGTGGGGCTTGGCGGCCGCCTGGATGCGATCAACATCGTCGATGCCGATGTCGCCATCATCACCACGGTCGATCTGGATCATATGGATTGGCTCGGTAGCGACCGCGACAGTATCGGCCGCGAGAAAGCCGGTATCGCTCGTGCCGGCCGTCCGGCAGTTGTCGGTGAAGATGCTCCGCCGGCCGGGTTGCTCGATGCCTTGGGTGGAATCGGTGCGCAAGTACAGCGCGCTGGCGTCGATTTCCATATCGAACGTCTGGCGGAGGGCTGGCGTTGGCGGCATCGCGACGGCACTCAACTGGAGTTGCCCGATCCGGCGTTGGCTGCACCGGTTCAATATGCGAATGCCGCAGCCGCTGTAGCCGCGCTGCATGCTTTGCCCGGCGAAGCCATGGCTTTGCGCGACATGGCGGTCGCGGGCTTGCGTAACGTACGCGTGCCGGCGCGTTTGCAGACGCTCGGCGGCGATCCGGAGCTGATTGTCGACGTCGGCCACAATCCACAGGCCGCGCGCGCGCTGGCGCAATGGCTGGATCGTCGTCCGGAGCGTCGCGTACACGCTGTCTATGGCGCACTGGCGGACAAGGACGCTGGCGGCGTGGCAGCGGCATTGGGTTCACGCGTGGCGCATTGGCATCTGGCCGGGCTGGACCGCGATACGCCACGCGGCCTGCCTGCCGATGTTCTGGCAGCGCAAGTTACCGCTGTATTGCCCGCTGCGCAACTGGACCGCCATGCCGACGTCGGCTCGGCGCTTGCCGCCGCGCGTGCGGCTGCGCAGCCGGGCGAATGCATCCTGGCATTCGGCTCTTTTTTTGTCGCCAGTGCAGTGCTGGCTGAATCCAACTGAGTCGCTGACGGGCGTCGGCCGGGCGCAGCCGCTATAATCGCGTCCGTTGTCTGCCGGTTGCCTTGGAGTCCGACTTGAAAACACGTCTGTTGGGAGCCGCCGTCCTGTTCGCGCTGGCGGTGATCTTCGTACCGATGTTCTTCTCCAGCAGCCCGCCGGCGACGGGTGGCGACAAGACGGTCGACCTGGCCATTCCGCCCGCGCCCGACCGCGATATGCAGACCAAGACCATGAGCCTGACACCTGGCGTTGCGCCGGGCACCAGTGTTGCTGCCGCGCCGAAGCCGGCAGTCGCCGGCACGGCTGTACCGGTGAGCTCCGATCAACTGGCGACAGTCAATATCGGTTCCAATCGGCCGCGTGACGTCGAGACCGATTCGCAAGCCGGGCAAAAGCCCCAGCCAACAACGGTAACCCGCGGCGGTACGTCCCAGCCGGTGATTCCGGTGCAGACCCGTCCGGCCGGCGAAGTCCAGCCGAAAGTGCAGAAGCCGGGAGTCCCGGCCAAGCCTGCCGCTCAGGCACCGGTCATTCCCGTCGCGCAGCAGCCGGCATCTGATCAGCCCCCGGCCACGGGGGCGCACGGCCATTTTGTGCTCAATCTGAGCGCTTACAGTTCCAGTGCCAGTGCACAGAGCCTGATGCAGCGGGTGCGGGCGCTGGGTTACCCGGCCAATAGCCGTCCGATCAACCAGGCCGGCAAGTCCCTGACCCTGGTCACCGCCGGCCCGTTCGAGTCGCGCGCCGCGGCCGAGGCGGCCCGCCTGAAGATCACCCAGTCCATACCGGGCGCGCCGGCGCGCCTGGAGGCGGGTGCCAGCACGCCATCGCAGGATGAGGCCGCTCCAGCAGCCAACGCTCCGCGTACCGCCGCTGCGTCGCGCGCGGGCGGCTGGGCCGTGCAGGTCGCGGCCATGGGCAGTCAGGCCGATGCTACCGCGCTGCGCGACAAGCTTCGTGCCAACGGGTTCGATGGCTATGTGGATACGGTCAGTTCCGGCGGCAAGCAGCTGTGGCGCGTGCGTGCCGGGCCGCAGACCCAGCGCGACGATGCCGTGCGCATCCGCGACCAGATCAAAGCCAAGCTCGGTCTCGCCGGTAACGTTGTCTCGGCGCCGTAAGGCCCGGATCGCCAAAGGCCAAGGGGACAAACGCGGATGAACTGGATCGACTACATCATCCTGGGCATCCTGGGCCTTTCGGTCTTGATAGGCCTGTTCCGAGGCCTCATTTCCGAGCTGTTGGGGCTGATCATCTGGGCGACCGCGTTCTGGGCCTCATGGATGTTCGGTCCGATGGTGGCCGATTCGCTTGCCCGTCACCTGTCCATGCCGACAGCTCGACTGGTGATCGGTTACGGTGCGGTTTTGCTGGGTGTGCTGATTATTGGCGCTATCATTCGCGCCATCATCGGCCGGATTCTGTGGCGTACCGGGCTTTCGGGTACGGATCGTATGCTCGGCATGGTGTTCGGCTTCGCTCGCGGTGCGTTGATCGTGGCTTTCATGGTGTTCATGGTGAGCCTGACGGCGCTGGTGCGTGAAGACTGGTGGCGGCAATCGAATCTGGTGCCGCAATTCCAGGGGCTGGCTGCCTGGCTCGGTGCCAGGGTGCCGGCCGGTGTAAACCACTACGTGGCCCAGTCGGGCCAACTGCTGGACCAGGTACAGGTGCCGCAGGTCGAACTTCCCAAGGACTTCCAGCTACCCAAGTCACTGCCGAACGACTGGATGGACAAGCTAAAGCAAGGCTCGCCCTCGAGTGCGCCGCCTGCGGCGTCATCGGATCCGGCTCGGCTCAACCCCTATCCGGCGCAAGCCGCTCCCGCGACGCCAAGTACGGCTGGCGCGAATAACGACCCTCTTCGAGTTCACTGATAGGCAACAACCATGTGCGGAATCATCGGCATCGTCGGTACCACCGAGGTGGCATCGGCGCTCTATGACGGATTGACGGTGCTGCAGCACCGCGGCCAGGACGCCGCCGGTATCGCCACCGTCGACGGCGCGCGTTTGCGCCTGCATAAGGGCAACGGTCTGGTGCGCGACGTATTCAGTCAGGTCAATATGAATCCGCTGCGCGGCCGCATCGGCATCGGGCATTGCCGTTACCCGACGGCAGGTTCCGAAGGCGCGTCCGAGGCGCAGCCCTTCTACGTCAATTCGCCCTACGGCATCGCTTTCGCGCACAACGGCAACCTGGTCAACACCGAGGCGTTGCGGCGCGAGATGTACGAGGACGACCGTCGCCATATCAATACCGATTCGGATTCCGAGGTGCTGCTCAACGTGCTGGCGCACGAGCTGCAGATCCAGGGCCGCATGGCGTTGACGCCCGACCATATCTTCAAGGCAGTGGCCGGTGTGCATGCGCGTGCGCGTGGCGGTTACGCCTGTCTGGCACTGGTGCTGGGCTACGGCCTGCTGGCCTTTCGCGACCCGAACGGTATTCGCCCGCTGGTATTGGGCGAGCGCATTACGGCCGAAGGACGCGAATACGCGGTAACCTCCGAATCGGTAGCGCTGGATATCCTCGGCTTCAAACGTCTCCGTGACGTAGCGCCGGGCGAGGCGGTCCTGATTACCGAGGACGGCCAGCTGCATACACGCATGTGCGCCGATGGCGGCATGCATGCGCCGTGCATCTTCGAATATGTCTACCTTGCGCGTCCCGATTCGATGATCGAGAACGTGTCGGTGTACAAGGCGCGCCTGCGCATGGGTCAGAAGCTGGCCGAGAAAATCTTGCGCGAGCGGCCGGATCACGGTATCGACGCGGTCATTCCGATTCCCGATACCGCGCGTACCGCTGCGAGCGCACTGGCCGAGGCGCTTGGTGTGCCGTTCCGCGAAGGTTTCGTCAAGAACCGCTATGTCGGGCGTACGTTTATCATGCCGGGGCAGGGGGAGCGGGTGAAATCCGTCCGCCGCAAGCTCAACCCGGTAGAGCTGGAGTTTCGCAAGAAGAACGTGCTGCTGGTGGACGATTCGATCGTGCGCGGCACCACCTCACGGCAGATCATCCAGATGGCACGCGACGCCGGTGCAAAGAACGTGTTCTTCGCTTCCGCCGCGCCGCCGGTGCGTTATCCGAATGTCTATGGTATCGACATGCCCGCTACGGCCGAACTGGTCGCCGCGGGTCATACCGAGAAAGAAGTCGAAAAGATGCTCGGTGCCGACTGGCTGATCTACCAGGATCTGGATGACCTGGTCTGGGCAGTGCAGGATGGCAACGAAGCGCTCAAGCATTTCGATACGTCTTGCTTCAGTGGCGAATATGTCACCGGTCTCGATAGCACCTATCTGGAGCAGATCGAGATGCTGCGTTCGGACGACGCCAAGGCTGCGCGCCGTAGCGCTTGAGTCTGGGTCGGTCTCTTGCTCTTAACCACAACCAACCTCCACACGGCCGCATGGCAGTGTTTGTGTGCCACCGATCCGACCGAAAAACTAAACCTCACACACGCGACCTGGGCCGCATTACAGGCCGGCCAACTGCGTGCCGGGCCCGACGTCCCACCGCCTGAGCCCATTGGCGCACCCGGCCGTCCCGCGCGTCCGTTGCTTCTTCCGCAGCGCCAGGTACCTCATCGCGGTCTCGGGACCGAGGAAGGACGTGCCGCCCTGGTGCACGCCGTCGCGCATATCGAATTCAATGCGATCAATCTGGCCTGGGACGCGGTTTACCGTTTCCGCAACAAGCCGGACGCCTATTACATCGATTGGGTCAGTTGCGCCAACGACGAAGCCCGCCATTTCGCCATGCTCAATCGACGCCTGGCGGAAATGGGTCACACCTACGGCGATTTCGATGCGCACAACGGTCTGTGGGAAATGGCTGAAAGGACGGCGCATTACGACACCGCACGCATGGCTTTGGTGCCGCGCGTGCTCGAAGCCCGCGGGCTGGATGTCACGCCTGGCATGATCGAGCGTCTGCGTGGCGTCGGCGATGAACGCACCATCGCTATTCTCGAAGTGATATTGCATGAGGAAGTTGCGCACGTCGCCGCGGGGACGCGTTGGTTTCGTTATTGTTGCGAGCGCGACGGACTCGATCCGCGCGAAACCTTTCTCGATCTGCTGCGCGACTATATGGGGCGCAATTTGCGCGGCCCCTTCAATCGCGAAGCGCGGCTACAAGCAGGATTCGACGAGGAGGAGTTGGATCGCCTGACCATGCTCGCACTGGATGCATGACCGCCTTGTATCGATCATGATCGGTCGAGGCCGATTACCGCGAAGGCGACCCATACGTCTGGGTCAGATAGTCGACCATGGCGGGTATGTCCTTGTCGTCCAGCGGTGCACCGAAGGTGTATTTCATCTTTTTCACCGTCGCGTCCCAGTAGGTTCGCGGCGAGCGCGGCTGATACGTTACGTAGTGCGCGGAATGGCAAGTAAGGCAATGTTGCCGCACCAATGCATAGCCGGGTAATTCGCTTGGACGATAGGTCAAGGTCTCCGGTGGCCAGTCAGTCGAAGCCGACACCGTCATAGAAAGCGACGAAAGCAGGGCGAAGATCAGCACGGTCGTTTTCATGTAGCAAGTACCGTCGTCGTTTCAATCATGTTGCGCATGTAACCGGCGGCGTTCCAGTTTTGCTGTCGCGGTTGCACATCGCCGCGCCGATTGCGCGCGCGCGTCTGAATACGATAAGTGCCGCGTTCTGCCGGAACAAAGTGGAACGTCCATTCCTGGAAGCCGTAGCGGCCGGTGTCGCGTCCCAGTTCTGCAGCCTGCCATGACTGGCCACCATCCGTAGACACATCCACGGCGGCGATACCCGAGCCGCCGTCGAAGGCGATGCCGCGCAACACGACGGCCTGTTGCATCGGAATGCGCGCGCCATCGATAAGGCTGGTGAGGAACGAGCGAACGTTCATTCGATTGATGGGGACGGTTGCGTCAGGCGCGCCTTTGGGAGCGGCGATCCGGTAGGCCTTGCTCATCCAGAAGCCGTCGAACTCCTTGTCAATCACCTCGATATCGTTCAGATGCTTGACCCAATACGTGCCGTAGTAACCCGGCACGATCAGGCGTAAAGGGTAGCCGTTGAGCAGTGGCAGATCCTCGCCGTTCATGCTCCACGCGATCATGACTTCGCCGTCGCGTGCATGATCGACATCGAGTGCCTTGATGAAATCGGGGCCGTTCGGCAGGGGCGGACGGTCAAGGCCGTCGAATACGACCTGCTTTGCGCCGGCGCGTACGCCGGCAGCGTCGAGTACGCGCTTGAGCGGAACGCCGGTCCAGCGCGCGTTGCCCATGGCGCCATGATGGAGTTGGCCGCCGTTGACGCGCGGCGAAAAATGTCCACGGCTGTTGCCCGAGCATTGATTGATCGCGATCAGTTCGACGGGATTGCCTAGCGACTTCAGTTCACTCAGTGTCAGTTGCAACGGACGCTCGACCTGGCCGTGAATTTGCAACCGGAATGCCGTCGGGTCGACGGACAGTGGCAGGCCCGACCAATGGTAACGCACGAAAAAGGCATCGTTCGGCGTAATCAGCCCATCGTTGAAAACCGAGAAAGGCGTTTCAAGCTGCGGAGGGCGTTGGGTGAGCACGATCATCGGTCGCTTGCCGGGAAAGGCTGCGAGTTCTCGCTCGCCATTCTCGAAGGGGAGACGGATGCGTGTGTCAGCGAAAAGTGGGGCGCTTAGTAAGCCCGCACCCGCGTAACCGAGCGCTTTGAACGCACGACGACGCGATGGATCGAATTGGCTCATAGGGCGCCTCCGTGTCCGATATGGCCTCCTGTTACTCCCCGGGCGATAGTGCCATATCGAGATATTCGTATGGAAGCCAGTGCCTGCTGGCGCTGTGAGCCGCGTTGCGTCACGTGCTCGTGCAAATGAGCTTGTGAAACTACGATGCGTGCGGACCGCGACTCGGTCGCGGTCCGCACGGAGATCAGTGCTTGGAGCCGATCAGTTCGTCGGCTAGCGCCGGCAAGCCGTAAACCTTGCGTACCGCCTCGACCAACGCGGCCGTATCCACCGCGACAGCACGGTTGTTGCTGCCATCGAAAACAAAGTTGCCGCCTAGCGAATGAATATTGCCATCGAAGATCAGGCCGACCGCCTGGCCTTCGCGGTTGATCACCGGGCTGCCGGAGTTACCGCCGATAATGTCGTTGTCGGTGACGAAATTCATCGGGGTTTTCAGATCGAGTCGAGATTTGGCCTTGATCCAGCTATCGGGCAGCTTGAACGGATCGGCACCGGTGGCGCGCTGATACAAACCGGCAACGGTGGTGAAGGGAGGCACCGGCTTGCCCGCTTCGTTCCAGCCGACCACTTTGCCGTAGCTCAAGCGTGGCGTGAACGTGGCATCGGGGTAATGGTTCTCGCCGTCACGCGCAAAGCGAGCCTGAGCGATACCCTCGTCCGCCTTGCGTGTCGGTGCTTCTACGTTGTCTTCGTATTGCTTGCGCACGGCACGTGCGGCCGGATCGATCAGCCGTGCGAACACGATCATCGGATCGTTCGAGGCGTCGATCGCTTTTTGTCCACCTTTCCACAACGCCTCGCGCAATTTCGGGTCGTCGAGCTTGCTGCCGTCGACCAACTTGGCGGCAAGTTGATCGGGCGACTGGGTTCCGAGTACCTGATGCACGAAGGCATCGTCGGCACCCAGGCGTTGGCGCAGTTTTTCCAGCGACCAGGACAGATGCGTGCGCTCATAGTCCTTATAGGTCGGTGCCGTCGAAACGATTTCCTGTTCCAGCGCGGGCAGGTTGGCGTCACGATAGGAAGGCAAACGCTCGGCATTGGGCTTGGCTCGCTCAGTGGCTGCGCGTACCAAATTTCGCGCATAGCTGAACAGCTGGGATTGGAAACCAAGGCCGCGTTCGATCATGGTGTAGCGCGGTAGCAGCGTGGCTCCTTCTTCCTGTGCCTTGGCCAGTGATTGCCAAGGATCGCCGTACTTGGAGGCGCGTGCCGGATCGGCCGCGATCCACTGGCGCAGGGCGGCATCCTCGGCCTGCTTCTTGGTGACGAAGCTTTCGTCGCCCAGCGTCTGCAGCCAGCCGTTGAACACCTTCAGCGTGTTGTCGATGCCGAACAGGTCGTCCTGCACTTCCTTGGCGCGCTGCTCGCCACCGCG
>NZ_DATCRY010000282.1:0-3898 GCF_036568765.1 Dyella sp.
GTTCATGGCTATTGTCTCACCGACGCGGCCGGCCCGGTGCCGGCCGCACGATGCTCAGCCCTGACGTTGCGCGAAGTGCCGCGCCACGACTTCAGCCACCACCATGCTGACCTTCTTGCCGGTTGGAATATGCAGGAATTCGTTCGGGCCATGCGCGTTCGAATGCGGTCCGAGCACGCCGGTGATCAAGAACTGCGCCTGCGGGAATTTCTCGCCTAGCATGCCCATGAAGGGAATGCTTCCGCCCTCGCCCATATACGCCGCCGGCGCGCCGAAATAATGTTCGGAAGCCTCGGCGACAGCCTGCTCCAACCAAGGCGAAAGCGCCGGTGCGTTCCAACCGCTGCCATCTTTCTCCAGTTTGAAGCTGACCTTGGCACCGTACGGTGGATCTTTTTCCAGAAGCGCTTTGACGAACTGCCCGGCCTTGGCGCCCGACAGTGTCGGCGGCACCCGCAGGCTGAGTTTCACTGCCGTCCTGGGACGCAGCACATTGCCGGCGCTTTCCAGCGGCGGCATGCCATCCACGCCGGTGACCGCCAACTGAGGGCGCCAGGTGCGGTTGAGCACGAGCTCGGTAAGGTCCTCGGTAACCGGCTTCATGCCTTCGACAAACGGGAATTTGTCGTACACCGCCGTGCCAAGCACGTCGGCCGAGCGCTTGGCCTGCTCGACGCGCTGCTCGGGGATCTCGACGTAGAGCTCCTTGGGCTTGATCGTGCCCGTCGCCTGATCTTCCAAGCGATCGAGCAGCTCGCGCAGGATGCGGAAGCTCGACGGCACCACACCGGACGCATCGCCTGAATGCACACCCTCTTCGAGTACCTGCACACTCAGTTCGCCACCGGTCATACCGCGCAGCGAGGTGGTCAACCAGAGCTGGTCGTAATTGCCGCAGCCGGAGTCCAGACAGACCACGAGCGAGGGATTGCCGATGCGAGCGGCCAGATGATCGACGTAGTACGGCAGGTCATAGCTACCCGATTCTTCACAAGCCTCGATCAGGATGACACACCGCGCGTGCGGCAGCCCCTGTTCTCGCAGCGCCAGCAGCGCCGCGAGCGACCCGAACATCGCGTAGCCATCGTCCGCACCGCCGCGGCCGTAGAGCTTGTCGCCCTTGAGCACAGGGGTCCAGGGTCCCAGGCCTTCAGCCCAGCCGGTCATTTCCGGCTGTTTGTCCAAATGGCCATAGAGCACCACGGTATCGTCGTTCTGACCGGGCACTTCGATATAGATCAGCGGCGTACGCCCCTCCAGCCGGACTACCTCCAGAGTGGCTCCGGGCAACGACGGCAGTTTCGAGCGCGCCCAGGTTTCCAGCAGCCTGACCGCCGCATCCATATGACCGTGCTCCACCCACTTGCTGTCGAACATCGGCGACTTGTTCGGGATACGAATGTATTCGACCAGCTTCGGCACGATTTCCTGATCCCACAATCCGCCGATAAAGCTGGAAAGGCGAGCGGTGTCCATAGGTTGGGCCTCGTTATGCGGAAAAACGCGCATTGTACCGCCGGCGGCCATGGGCGTGGTTCTGAGGCATTCGCCGACCGACATACCCTGCAGAAGCTTCTGCTTCGCGATCAACCGGCTGACTGCGCTCCTCCTGCCAAGCATCGAAAGTAACGCTCCACCTTACATCAGGAGTTTTGCGCATGTCCCGAATCCTTGTCGCCGCCGCCGTATCCCTCTTCGCACCCGCCACGTGGGCCGCCATCCCGGTAAATATCAATACGGCCGACGCACAGACGATCGCCGACTCTCTCGATGGCATCGGCTTGAGCAAGGCCCAGGCGATCGTCGAACAGCGCTCGCAGAACGGCCCCTTCAAGAGCCTGGAGGAGCTGACCCTGGTCAAGGGCGTCGGCGCCTCCCTGGTAGAGCGCAACCGCGAGGCTATCCGTTTGACCAGCGATACGCCCGCAACATCCAAAAAGGCCAGCAAGGCCAAGGACTAACGTCCTGGGCGCGTCGGCACCGGCAAGCAGCACGGTTCAGCCTCCCTACCGCTTGCTGCCCGATGCCGGCGCACCTGCCCTGGCGTCGTCCGACGCTTGCATTACACTTCGCGGCATTTCAGCTACCGCTACCTCCGATGATCCTGCCGCGTTACCGCATTGCCCCATCGTCGATCAGCGGAGCCGGCAATGGACTGTTTCTGGAAGAAAAAGTCGCTGCAGGTCAGATTGTGACCGCGCCCGACGCCATCGACCGGACCTGGCGTTTCGATCAATTGCGCCAAGACCCCGCGCTGCAGGCACAGATGTATGCTGCGGCACGCTGGTTCGAGGATCGTTATACGGTATCGCCGGATTGGCCCGATGAATGCTATATCAACCATAGCTTCACCCCCTCCGGCTTGTGGCACCTTGGTTTTATATTTGCTTTCAAAGAGTTACCGGCCGGGACCGAAATCACGGTGGATTACCGCCACCTACTGCCGCCTGGACAGGAAGAGGACTTTATCGACACGGCCACTGGTGAGAAAATCATCGGCTTGTCCTGGCACGATAGCCTGCTATCGACGACCCAGGCGCTTGCTGCGCTGTTGGACTCGTCCCACTCTCGTTGATCCAAGATGTACGACATACCCACTCTGGAAACTGCGCGACTGCGCCTTGCTCCCTTAAGCGAGCGCCATTTCGACGAATATGCCGCCATGCTGGCCGATCCGGCCAATACGCGCTGGTTGGGCGATGGCGAGCCGCTGGACCGCACCACGGCTTGGCGCTCGCTGGCCATGCTGCTGGGACACTGGCAATTGCGCGGTTTTGGCATGTGGGCGCTGGAACTGAAAGACACCGACGGATTCATCGGTCGCGCGGGCCTGATGCACCCGGAAGGCTGGCCCGATACCGAGCTCGGCTGGATGATCAAGCCCGATCACCGCCACCACGGTTATGCCACTGAAGCAGGCCAGGCCATCCTCACATTCGCCTGGAATCAGTTACGCCTGCAGCGCGTGATCAGTCTGGTGCGCATCGGCAACGAAGCCTCCGACCGTGTCGCCGAACGCCTTGGCGGCGAACATATCGACGATATGGATTTCCACGGCAATCTCAATCATGTCTTCGCCTATTACGCCCCCTGCCAGCCGCGCCGCGTCTCGTACGCATGAGCGCCATCCGCCGGATTGGCACCGGTGCGTTGCAAGAGCAACCGTGGGCCAACGGCATGGGCAGCACGCTGCTGATCGACAGCGCACCCGCATGCGGCGATTGGCAATGGCGTTTGAGCATTGCGCGCATCGAGCGCGATAGCCCGTTCTCTCTGCTGCCGGCTGTGCGCCGCCAGTTCGTGGCACTGGACGCTCCGATTCGCTTGGTTTTCGAGCACGGCCACCAGCAAGATCTATTGCGTCTGCAACCTTTCGCTTTCAATGGCGGCGAACCGGTGCGTGCCGAACTTTCAGAAGGCGCGACACGCGCCTTCAACTTGATGTTGCGGGGACAGGCACAAGGACAATTACTGGCTCGTCCGCTCAATGGCACGATGCTGCTGCCGATTCGCCCAGACTCACACTGGTATGTGCATCTACTGGCAGGGTGGGCACGTCTACACGTGGACGACGAGGTGCAAGAGTTGCACGTCGGCGACCATGCGTGGATTGAGGTGACTGCGCCTGCACGGGCGCAGATCGAAGGTGGAGGTGAGGTGATATTGGTGCAATTGGATGTGCAGAGGCACCGCTAGGCTTGCAGGAACGGCCTCAGTCGCAATATCGCGCCTCTTCGCAGCGCCTTGTCGCAACTAAAGGGAACCTCTAAAAACCTCGCAATCGCCCGAACATAGCGAAAGCGGATCCTATCGTTGTGGGAGCGACTTCAGTCGCGACAAGGACTTGCGATAAGGCACGATCGTCGCGACGAAAGTCGCTCCCACAGAAGAGCCAGTT
>NZ_DATCRY010000283.1:0-26505 GCF_036568765.1 Dyella sp.
GGCACACCCCGATGCGCCGACCAATCGGCGCATCAGCATCGTGGTGATGACCGACGAAGCAGCCAAGGCGGCGATGGAACCGGAAATGAGCCTGCCGCCGGCTAACCCGTCACCGCCGACGAATGTGGTCGCCGCGACGCAAAAGACAGTCGAAGCGCACAGCGTCACGATGCTCAAACGGCCACCTGTTTCGGCGTCGGCAAACAACGGATAACGTGAACGCTCGTAGTCCCGATGATGTTCGTAACCGGATCATGCAGTCCGCGTTCCGGCTCGCTAACGGGATATTCAGTAACCGGCAGTGCGGCGCCTCGCATGCCAAGGCCGCACAAAATAGCGCGCTACTGGCAAGGCAAAAAGAAGCAGGAATATTGTCATTCCCCAGGAATACATCAGCCCGAGCGTCCATGCATGGACGGTTCCGCTCAGGCTTTTTTCCGGTTTTTCGACCAGATAGGTTACATAGATCGGAATGCCGGCGGTAAGGAGCGTGCAGGGGCCGTTGCCGCTCATGCCGCCTGCGGTGGTTCTTCCCGTATAGGTCTGGCCGCCGACTTCGTACTCGTAGCGGTAGCTGAAGCTTCGGTGGCAGCGCGTTTCCAGTACGTAGCCCTTGGTCACCGCGCCGCCAGAGGCAAATGGTGCGACATGGAATAACCAGATGGCAAGCACAATGATGCTTACCAAGCTCCATAGCCAGCGCGCGAAAAGCCACTCGCTGGCGCAGTACGCGATAAAGCGACGAAATCCACTTGTGTTCATGCCTCCCCCCTCCAACGAATGTAGAGCATCCCCGTCGCAATGGGAATGAAGGCCGACTACGTATCGCTCGGCGAGAGACCGCGCCATGGCGCGGTCTCCCTTGAATAGACCCGGTCCGCCAAGCATCAATTGAGCTTGTAATACGTCGCCTGATGATTGGCGTCGTAACAGTTCGCCCCACGTAACGCCTTGTCGCCAATGGCATTAGGGTTTTGCGGATAGATGTGGCACGCGTTGTACTGATGATTGGTGCCGGCGAAGCGCACCGTAAAGTGCTGCGAAGCATCCGAAGCGCTGGCGTGAATACCGCCATTGGCGAGGATAGTCACGGTGCAGTTGGCGGCCACGGCGACCTGGCAATTCTGCAGCAGTGTATTGAGCGGACCGTTGATGCCGCTGTACATGCCGGAAATCCAGTTGTTGATGGCAACGTTGCCATTGGGATCCCAGACTTTCTCCGCCAGTGCCACATGGCTGAGACTCAGGGCGCCGGCAAACAGTATGGCGATGGGTAGCTTCATGGGTTCCTCCGAAAGGTTCCGCGCGGGGCAGTTGCGCCCTTGCAAGGACGCACAGGAACGGGAGGCGTGAAGGCTTGGCCATGCCGGTCTGACATGGGTTGTCAGGGTGGCCGCGGCTTAGCGGGTCAACATCGGAAGGGTTAGCCAGTGCCAGGGACGAAGCGGCGGTTCAAGAGGGATGGTGGAATCGACCGTTGCGCGCCGCGGTCAGCGTGCTGTCGATCCATTCGATCAAACGAAATTCGAGCGCGGCTTGCGTAAATTCGGTGACCGCCTTGCGACAGCCCGGCTGCATGATTCCCCTGACTGTCTGCGTAACCATGATGGCTTCCGGGTCGTCATCGGTCCACGCAAAAGCGAATGTCGTGTGAGACTGAGGCGGTTCGCCAGGCAGGATGCTCATATGGCATCGAACCACCATGCCTCTGTTTGCCAGCGCATCGGGGAAATGAAAAACGATGCCCAGGCCGCCATCGGCCATGCGCCGCACGATGCTGGTTTCGACATTCGTTCTCTGGGCGCTCATGCACCATCGCCAGAAGATGGCCCGATTTGTCTCGATAAGCCGCTCTTGTTCGGCAAGTCCTTTTTTATGCTTCTGAAGCGCCTGCTCCAATGCTGCGAGTGCTCCGTGATCCATGACGTCTCCCCCCTTGGGTTTGCGTCTGGCAGACCAAGCTGCGTCCAGGTGAGCTCGAGAGAGGGCACCCCGGCACGGGCATACTTAACCGGAATTGCCGGAAACGGAAAGTAGTTCTTTTGGCAAGTAAGAAGCTGGATCGGTCATCCTGGCGTCAGGCCACTTGGTCGGTGATACGGGCATGGGCGTCCGTGACGTGGAACCCATACCTGGCCATATCGTCGAGGCACTCGGCCGAGTCGATACCCGGCATGGCTCGCTCTCGATCCAGCTCCGCGGATTTAAACCATGCCCATGGGGCGAACTTCGTGGGTAGATTGGCACCCGTTTCGTCTGCTGTGACGCCAAACACACGGCCAGGGCCGCGGAAAACATGTACCAGCATCTTGCTTGCTCCTAAGCTAGGGCACTCGATAGTTGCCGCACCGGCAGGACTCGGCGAACCGGGCAAGACCGCGATGGTTTGGGCAGGTTTCGCACAGTAGCTGCGGCATGTATATTGACTATACATATCGTATATCTAATTTACAAGCGATCACGATGCCGACCCGTTCCTATTCCAGCCCTGTGCGAGCCGCCGCTGCTAACGAGAAGCGCGAGCGGGTGATCCAAGCAGCCGTCGACTTTCTGCGTGAATCGGAAAGCGTGGCCAGTTTTTCATTGGAGACAGTGGCAAAGCTCGCCGGCGTGACGCGGTTGACCTTGTATAACCAGTTCGGTTCGCGCCGTGGATTATTGGAAGCCGTTTTCGACGATATCGCGATACGTGGACAACTTGGCCGTTTGAAGCATGTTCAGGCTCTGCCGGATCCTCGCGAAGCCATCGATCGGCTGATCCAGATATGCTGCGATTTCTGGGGCAGCGACGCGGCGATACCGCATATCTACGATGCCGCGGCGCTCGATTCGGAATTTGCACAAGCACTCAACGAGCGAAACGAGCGGCGTCGGCAACTCATAGCCACGCTGGTCGACAGGATGTCTGCGAAGGGGGCAGATCCGCTGGTACAGCGCGACACCGTCGATATGATCCTTGCGCTCACGAGCCAGACCATGTTCCGGATGCTGGCGACGGGGCGGTCGTCCGACGATGTAAGTCTGCTGATCGGTGCATCCGTTCGTGCGGCGCTTGGACGATTGGATCGTTAGAGCCTCAGTAGCGTGTCAAAACGATTTTGGGGCCGCCAACGATGTTGTGTGGCTGTTGCGTGTCGGGTTGCCTCCTCACCCCAGCCGTTTTCCCCAGCGAAGCCAGGGAATAGGGGCGGGCTGCGCAAGTACAGTGAATCGAGGCTCGTCTCCGTGTGCTCCTCTATGCGCGACAGCTATCCGTTGCCGACCATCGTTCACCCAAATTCAGGCCCATGCTTCCAAAGCTCAGCCCATGGCTTACGTGCAGGTCCGCACACGAAAATATCCTTGTGATACAGACTCTCCTCATTGCCGACACCCCACGCATTCGTGACGTGCCCGGCAACGCGGCAATTCACCAAAAACTCGTCAACGCGTTCGCGAGAGTTACCCAGCACGATCAGGGTTTCCGGCGGCGGCTGAGGATAGCCACGCAACCATCCGGAATTGATCGTTGTGATCGGCGCGGGCAGGCCGTAGCGTGGACCTAGCATCATGACGGCGCCATATTCGCCATAGTTGCCCACGGCAACGCCAAGCTTTGCCTGCTGCTCGGCAGGCAGCGCATCGCGAATGGCTGCCACCTGCTTCACCAACTCCTCCCAACCGATTTCCTCACGCAGATCGGCATTGTTCTGGAGCACATAATCACGTAGCGGACCGTCGGTAGCCAGCGGCACGATGCGCAGCGTCGCATAAGCGCCCGTGGCGAAAACACCCGCAAAAGCCGTCGCGACAAGCGCCACCTGTCCAGCGCGCGGTAAAGAACGCAGCCAGCGCTCGCTCACCACAGCACCCATGGCCAGCACCATAGGGTAGGCACCGCAGGTGTAATAGAACCGCCCCTTGGCCACCAGGAACAGCAGCAGGGGCGCCACGAGCATCCAGGCAAGCATGCGATACCGGCGACTGCGGAAATAGGCAACCAAACCTGCAATCCAGACGGGCGCTGCGAAGACATTGATATTCAGCAGAAACTGGTCGCGCAAAAAGCCTTCGCTCCGACCTTGAGCGACATCGCGCGCATGGATGCCCTGCAGGAAGCGATAGGAAACGAAGTTGTGCTGCACAAGCCATAGCAAGTTCGGCACGAACACCAGCAGCCCCAGCACGCCGCCTGCCCAAAACCAGCGGATGCGCATATAACGCCGCGCGTCGGTAAGCACGACGCCAGCCGCCACGCCCACGAGATAGAACGCGATCGAATATTTCGTTTGCAGCCCGAGCCCGGCCAGTAAACCGATAGCCAACCACCAGCGTGGCTCGTCATCGCGCAACAAGCGAATAACGCACCAGGCAATCAGTACCCACCACAACAGGTCGAACGAGGAATATTGAAATTCGGTCGCTTCGAACATCGGCAGCGGCGACAACCCCACGACGATGGCGGCAAAAACTTGTGCCAGACGGCCGCCACCCAGATCGCGCACCATCAGGCCGCTGGCGAAAATGACCAAGGTTTGCGCCAGCACCGAAAACGTCCGCAGGCCCACCAGGGAAAGACCGAACAAGCCAAGACCGAGATGCTCCAGCGCGGCTGTCAGGGGCGGGTAGGGGACAAAACCCCAATCCAGATGTTGTGCGTCGCTGAGAAACTGCCACTCGTCCCGATGGAAACCATATTGTCCATTGGTAAGCATGTGCGCCGCGCCAAAGAGTATGGCAACAGCGAGGACGATCACGATGTCGCCGCGGCCATGCGATGTTACCGCCATTCTTGTGCCTGGGCTGGAAGCAGAGGCGGGTGTTGCTGGCATGGAACGTTCCCCCGGAAACGAGTGGTTATCTACACGATGGCTGGCGATTCGATCTGAACTTGCCGAGAGGCGCCACGCCCTGTTGATCTCAGGTGCGTCGGCTTAGCCAGCCCCGTTTCCACCCTTGCTGGCAAGCTTATGCATGAAGCGCTCCAGGTCGATAATGGCACGGCGGTGGAGCCCCTCGCCGATCAAGCCGGCATCGTCATGGCAAGCAACGCGAAATAACAGTATTCGCCCTTCGACTTCGATAAGTTCGATGCTCGCGATCACCGTCATGCCGATCGGGGTGGTGGCGACGTGGCTGACGTCGACATGCGTTCCGACCGTGCGCTGCTCGGCTGAGAGATAGGGACGCAGCGCTTCGATACAGGTTTGTTCGATAAACCCGATCATCATCGCCGTAGCGAATACCGGCGGCATATCGCGAAAGCCGGCCCAGTCAGGCCCTACCCGCGGTACGGTATGTTCAGGCGCAACCACCATCTGCTCCCGGTGGCGAAGACCGGCGGCCAACGTGGGACGCGTGTTGTCGCTCATAAGACCTCCCCCTTTCGGACAGGCGACGGCAATCGAGGCCGAGTATCGCACCATGCCAGATCCGATCAAGCAGACGATCGTCACCCAGGCACCGCCACCCTTGATTTTGCGGAGCTTGGCCTAGCCTGTGCGTATGGCGAAGTGGATGGGCGGGCCTGACGTCGCGATGACGGTGCATGTCGATTCGGCTGTGGGCAGAGCATGCGCTAGCGTGAAAACGCCAGCTGTCTATTGGTTGCATGGCATAATCGCTTCGCATCGTACGCTGGCAAGAGTGAGCAGGCTCATGGCTTCTTCGACGTTCTCCCGGGCAGCGCGAACCAATCTCGACCTCGATACCTTGCGCACCCTCGCAGTCGCCAGTGACCGCGGAGGCCTGGCGCAGGCCGCCGAGCATCTCGGCCGCACGCCGTCGGCCATCAGTTTGCAGATGAAGCGCCTGCAGGAGGATCTCGGTACACCGATTTTCCGCAAACGCGGGCGCGGTCTTGCTTTGACCGAAGCCGGGGAAATCGCGCTCTCCTATGCACGCCGTATGCTCGGGTTGAACGACGAACTGCTGGATAAAATGCACGGCGCGAATCTCGCCGGCCGCATTCGCCTCGGCTGCCCTCAGGATTTTGCTTCGATTCTGCCTTCTGTCCTGTCTCTCTTCGCGTCGCTTTATCCGCGCATGCAGATCGAGCTTCATGTCGATGGAAATGCTGCGCTTCGCGACGCAATCGACAATGCCCGCCTCGATGTGGCGATCATCATCGGTCATGAAGATCGTGCGGGTGCGCAAATCGTAGGTCGGCTCGCATTGGCGTGGATCGCCTCATCCACTTTCGTTCTGCCGAAGAAGCAGCCACTGCCGCTGGCCGTGCTCGGTTCGCAGTGCATCTTCCGCAGGACTGCGCTGCAACGGCTCGAAGCGGCGCATATTCCGCACCGCATTTCTGCCAACAGCCACAGTCTTAACGGACTTTGGGCGGCGTTGCTCGGCGGGCTCGGTATCACAGCGCGCACGCCACTCAATCTTCCCGAAGGGCTTGTGTGTGCCGAATCGCTGCACGGCTTGCCCCCGCTCGGTAGCCTGCCAGTCACCTTGCATCGTCACGCCGGCTCCCAAGGTGTTACTTCAGATCGCATGGCGTCTCTGCTCGTCGAAGCCCTCGAGTTTGCTTTGCAGTCGAATACGGCCACCGGGTCGATGGCCCTCGCACGCAACGATGTCGCGCCTCGGGTGGCGAAACATAAGGCGCGTTAACCCTTCGCTTGAAAAGAATCAAATTGTGCCGGGTTCGGGCGCGGGTCTACATTGAGACTATCGCGCTCTGGCGCATTACTACGCGGATTGGACGATGATCAAGCCAGCCACACTTTTGGCCGCTCTTATGGCCGTCTCCGCTTCAGCGGTGGCGCAGGAAGCCTCGATCGTGGGTACGTGGACCCTTACCGCCGCAGAGAAGCTGCTTCCCGACGGCAAGCACGTGCCCGATTACGGCCCGAACCCACACGGGCTGGCAATTTTTACTGCGGATGGGTACTACTCGGTCCAGATCTATCGCGCCGAACGCATGAAGTTCGCATCGGGCGACAAATTCAAGGGTACGCTCGACGAGTACAAGGACGCCTCGCTCAGCATGAGCGTGCACTTTGGTCGCTATACCGTAGACCCGGCCAAACATACGATCACGTTCCACGTCGATCGTTCATCTGTGCCGAATCTGGACGACACCACGGCGGTACGTCAGTACGAGCTGAAGGGCGATGAGCTTTCCTGGAGGGTCGCCCCACGCCAGGATGGATCTATTCCTCTCACCGTGCTGCGGCGAGTCAAGTAGAACAACGAGGGCTGGGACACTCCAGTGCGCGATGGGCGTCTCAACCCGCCTGCCTCAATCCATCATGGCTGCGAGTCTTCAGGAAAATAATGCATTTTCGAACGGCGTCAGCCGCGAGTCGAGGAATCGAGTCGGGATAAAGTCGATGATCTCGAAATCCGCGATCTCCTTTTTATTGTAAGGGTCTTCCTCGACTATTTTATCGATTTCATCTCGTGAGCAATTTGCCGCGACGAGAACGCCGCCTACGCGCGGTTCGCGGCGCCCGGAAATAATGTATTTGCCGGCGGCATGGTACTTCTCGATGTAAGCGATGTGCTCCGGAAAAACCTTGTCGGCCTCATCCAGAGGAACCTTGTACTTCAGTGAGACGATGTAAAAAATCATGCAGAAGATCCTGAAAAAAAGGCGAATAAAAGTCTGCCCGCCGCCGGTGCCGGCTGCGTTTCATGTGGCCGGAGTCGATCGATTTAGCGGCGATCGCTGAAGACGAAGTAGTTCTCACCCTCGAAGACGTATTCGGCGACGGCATGCATGCCTAGCCGCTCGTGTGCGCGAATGGAAGCAGTATTGGTCTGCTGGATAAAAAGCACGGCCTCGCGGCCCGCGCAATGCTTCTGAAGCACGGCATACAGCTTGCCAAGCAGCCCTTGTCCGCGCTCGGTATCGGCAATACAGGCAGGGCCATAAACATACGCGTCGGCCTGGCCGGGCCAGGCGGCAAGCATGGCGCGAACCGAAGGTGCCGGATTGTCTTTGGCCGAACTAAAAAGAACGCCGACCGCACGCCCTTCTTTGCGGGCTACAACAACCGGCATGCCATTGAGCAGCATCTTTTCGACCTTGTCCCGCGGGAACTCACCGGTCAAGGCTCCTCCGTTGGAGGGGGCATTGGCTTGCAGCAGTGCAGCAACAGCGTCGATATCTTCGGCGCCTGCAAGAGAGATGTCGTATCCCATCGCTATACCCCCGCTTCAAAGACATTCCCGATAGCAGCATGCAGCGCTTCTTCTGCGGCTGCAACGCTTGCGGAGCGATGCTCGTCCCCGTGCCCAAGACCCTCGGCTCTTATATAGGTGATATCGGTGGTACCCAACAAATTGAAGAAAGCTTCGATAGTCTGCTCGTGCAAGTCCAGCCGGTTCGAGTCCTTCCGAAAGCCGCCCCTGGTCGATGTCACGATAACCCGCTTCTTACCGGCCAAGCCGACTGGGCCGTGGTCGGTATAGCGGAAGGTCCGACCCGCCTGGGCAATGCGGTCGAACCAAGCCTTGAGCTGACTGGGAATGCTGAAGTTGTATTGTGGCGCGCCGATCACGAGGACATCGGCCGCCAAGAACTCCGCTAGCCACATCTCGACACGCTCCAATTCCGCCTGTTGCGGTTCCGTCAAACCTGCTTTGGACCCGCCGAGTACGGGAAGCATGTACAACATTTATGTTGTGTATGATCTCACTTGTGGAAGTAGGGTGGCATGGATGCAATGAAGTACAGCGAGTTCATCCGTTGGCTAAGGACGCAAGGCGTTATGTTCGATCGGTAGCACGGAAGTCACCAGTTTCTAAAGTACAAAGGGAAAACCTCTGTAGTCCTCAACCATGGGGCCAAAGAAATGCCGGAGCCACTGCGTAGAAAGATCATGAAGGACCTTGGGCTGTGATGGCGGGCGGGGCAGGAAGTGCGTTTCGAGTTTTGGCCAGAGTGTTTGAGTGAACAATAGGAAACGAGTCGTGCGCTATGCAGTGAAGTTGATCAAGGACGGCGGAGCTTATGTAGCGTCATGCCGCGACCTGCCTGCATTCAATAGTGTAGGAGAAAGCGTAGAAGAGGCGCTGCATGAGTCGGTGGACGCTATTGCACTGGTGTTGCAGTGGCATATGGACAAGCGGCGGCTCATCCCCGAAGCCACGGAAAAAAAGCGCGGCGAGTACTGGGTCTCGCTGCCAGCGCTCGATGTGGCCAAGATTGGCCTGTATCAGGCAATGTTGGGCAAAGACTTGCGTAAATCGCAGTTAGCTCGTTTGCTGGGCGTGCATGCGCCACAGGTAGATCGTCTGCTTAGCCTGACTCATAGTTCGAAGTTGGAACAGGTGGAAGATGCTCTCGCGAAGTTGGGATTTCGCGTGAACGTGTCTGTGGAGCCGATGGAGCGGCGTAGAGCAGCCTGATAGCACACGGGTTACTAATACCACTTGAAGCTTTGCCTTGGTCGCAATCGTCAGAAGGCTTATGCCTTTCGATGAAAATTCTCGGTTCCTGAAAAGGTTGTCTGTAGGGTCGATAAAGGACCTAAGCGGACTTTTCAGTAACCGGGGGGAAGTCATGAACGAGACTATTGATATCCAACTGACGCCCGACGAACTTCGGTATCTGATTTCATGCGGTGCTGCGCTTGTCCAGAACCTTCCCGAAGCTTCGTTGCCGACCTACTGTCACTTCAACAAGGCGCAGATCGTCGCGTTCTCTGGTCGTATGCGTGCTCGCCTGGATGATGCCGGATACGATATGTGAACAGACCGCGTTCGACCTGTAGTGGGCGTTGCGCTACCTTCAGATCCTCAAAGGGGAGGAATGGATATGGGATTGATGGATCGGCTGAAGTCGCTGTCTGTATCAAAGCACTCTAAAGTCAAACATAAAACCTTGGATGTGTCCTCAATCCGTTACTCGATGCCGACGGTTGCCGCTGATGCTTTGAGCTTCGTTATGCCCACGCAGGCCACATTCGAAGGCGCGCCACAATTTCATGAAGATGAGTGGTGCCAGATTGAATTCCTGCCCGTAGATCGCCTCAAAGGGCTTCAAGCGACGCTTGCTGAATACAAGGCTTTCGAGCGGGCCCATCGGCTACAACATGGATGGTCCCAAATATTCGCACGTCGATTAGATAGATCCGTTCTGATCGACGGCGCTGATGCGGTTCATAGATTGGCTCATCTGTTTGGGACGGCACCAGTCAATGCTCCAATCCTGACGACCGCGTCGCGACCGCTTGGGCAAGTTGCCGGTGGATTTTCCGTCAAGCCGTCATCCGATGTGCTTCTCTACGGCTTAGCGGACGGGCGTGGGATCACGGTGCTTGGAGCTATCGTTCATGGGGACGATATGCAGCTCAGCCGGGCTTTCTCGAGTTTGCATTCTTCTTTTGGGCTCATGCTGGTTGACTGGCGTCAGCAGCTTGCTCTTTGCTCAGTCGGCGCTGACGGTAACTTCGCGATATGGCGCCCATAGGATCGGATGTCCGTTCCCATAGTAGACCTTGCGATCCATCTCTAAAGTAGGAAGTCATCATGAACTTGTTTGGCCGATACTTCGTGCCGTTACTTATCGCTGTTGGAGTGGTGCTACCTGCGTCGGCAGAAGATTGTGAGCAACAGCCCAACATGGCGGCGATCAGGAACTGTGTTGACAAGCAGATCGAGCAACAGTTGGCTACGGCCTATGAAGACACCTTGAACTTTGTTCGATCCAAGGATCAAAAGGCCGCCGACCTCTTAGTCGATGCCCAAACGAGCTGGGAACAGTTCGCCCAGGATTCTTGCAACTACACAGTTGCGGCCCGACAGACGGAAAGAATGGCCAACGATGCTCGGCTGAATTGTCGGGCTACTTTTGTCGGCGCTCGAATCAAGGTGCTAAAAGCCTATCGCCAAGAGTTTGGCCACGCGGACTGAAGCTAATTGGGGCCGTCCCCGATTTGCGCCGTCGGAGCATCCCCCTCCCAGGTCCTTGGAAGAGCCAGATAGTTGGCCGGTGATGCCGCAGCGAGGCCATGGGTTTTAACGCCTGGCATCTGGATGTGCCGCTGTCACATTTTCCGATTCGAGTTCCCGTATTGCCCAACAAAGCTCCAGTGCTTCGCGGATCAGATGATCCAGTACGGCGATCGAATGGAGGACGTCCTTGCGTTTGCTTGGATGCAAGAGCGTATGACGGATCAATCGAATCGCGTTAGCCAAGCGCGACTCCAGCGCTACGCAGAGCTTGGATAGGCCTATCGTTTGAAGATTGCCCCGGCGTTCTTCGCTGCCGAGCATGCTCTTGATGTAGCGGAGCGTGTGTTCGATCAGTTCGGCGGGGACATCGTGGGGTTCGACATGTATGTCGGTCATTGCGGCTCCATGCTCAAACCGCCACCCGCATGATTGCGGGTGGCGGGCGTGTCGAGCTGGAAGCCGGAGATATCCGCGGATGACCGGTAGGGCCGAAGCCCTCCCGACACGCCCGCCATAAAAGATTATGGCAGCGGGGCGCCGCAACGCCTACAAGCGAGGCGCTATAAACGTTACGGCGCTTTTCAACGCCGCGAGAACATCTCGGGCTTCCAGACCCGGCCACCTCTTCCTGGTGGCGGGACGATGATGCGTAGCGAGTGCGGAATGTTCAACCCTCAAAACGATTTTTCAAACTTATTCGATAGTCGGCGAGCGGATAAAAGGATAGGCATGAGTTTTTGGAATGATTGATGTCGTAACCGGAACCGGCGCATGTAGGGCAATCTCTCCCCTGTTCATGCCAGCCGGGCTAGATAAGTCAGGGCTAATCAAGATCTTGGAGGGGCATTGAGGGACAAATGATGGATGTCCCCAATTGTGCGCCAATTGTGCGCCAATTGGGCGTTGTTTCGTCGTTGCTACTACGACAATGGAAGCCATGCCGGTTTCATCCTGTACGTGTCCGATCCCGCGCAAAGCCCTGGCGATATCGACGCCATACGCGAGGCGCTGAGGAAGTCGAAGCGGCCGGGCAATTTCCGTAACCTGTTTATGTACTCGCCCAACGGGAAAAAGGACGGCGTGCAGCTGATTCCGATCAGCGAGGTGGCGACGCGTGACGACTTTGCCGCGATCAAGATCACGTCGCGCGATGACTTGTTTGCAGCGCATCGTGTGCCGCCACAGTTGCTTGGGATCATCCCGAACAATACCGGAGGGTTCGGCGATGTGGAGAAGGCGCGATCCGCGTTCAACGCGCTGGAAATCGAACCGCTACAAGTCGTGATGACCGCGATCAATGATCAGCTGGGCGTCGAGGCGTTGCAGTTCAAGCCACCGGCAGCGCTGCAACCGGCGCAGTGACGTTACCCTGCTGGAAGTTGCATCCATAACGCCCGCCTGCGCCAAGATGATGAAAACCGCGCTACAGGCAGGCTGCTTTGCGAGGCCGGGCGGCTTATGGGGAGGGAGAGGCGGCCTCGCGCTTCTTGAAGCGATCAACGTGATCGATCAGCAAGAAGGCCTCGGGCCTTGATGGGCCCGCAGCCTTCAATACGCCGGAGGCTTCTACATCGAAGACACGAAGTGACAAGTCCATCACATCACCTGTCAGGGCGGTGTTGAATTTGGCCACTGAAGTTTCGGGGGACACGCTATCAGAGAGGCGAAGCCCAATCGCTTTGCCAGGACATTGCGGATCTGTCAGTACGGCGCCGTGCCGAGGTCCCCGATAGACGACGGCTTTGAGGTGTACTCGGCCCGGTAGCGGCGAGGTTAGATGGCTATACAGCTCACACACGGTGGTGTCATGCTCTTTTTCTGTGGAGTTCGCCGCCACACAACAGACTGTCGCTGCAAAAGATAGCGCGGCACCCAACAGGACGTGGTAGTACAGCTTTAGCATCCGTTGCTCCTGCACCAAACAGCGGTGGATGTATCGGCTCCCTGATTAACGCGCGCATCGACGTCTTTCTGCAGTGCGCCAGGCGCATAGAGATCAGTGGAGATGCCCAGACCTTTCGCCACGCCAAGTTCCGTCCGATAAGCGTTCATTTCCGTTGCGTGCTCCGACGTTCGCCCCGTAGGATAGCCGGTCGCTATGTAGTCAAGCTGATGCTGCCCTTCATGGGCGACCGCACCTGCACCAAACGCATTCGTGAGCTGTGTGGCACTAGTACTCGGATTGTACTGGCGGAACGGTGCTGACAACGTGGCTGCCTGGCCAACGTCGATCGTCATTGCAGTGGCCGTATCCGCTTGGGCAATCACGCCGGTTTTAAGTGACCCGGTATTGAGCGTGACACCATTGTTGTCACCCGGCTTGCCAATGTGCGCCGATACCGCGCTAAGAGCTTTGTATTCGTCCGAGCCCTTCTTAAGGTTGGCTAGGCCCTTGTTCATGGTGCTGACAAACTTATCGATCTTGGCGCAGGTGCCTTTATTGGAACTTCCGCAGGCATAGCGGCCGTCTGGGTCCGTGTAACGTAAGGGATTGCTATTGGCATAGCCATATCGATCGGCACCGTAGAGGTCGCCGACCTTCATGGGCTCAGGGTCCGCGCTGAGAAAGTGCCCGGTGCCGGGATCGTAGAAGCGGGCCTGCATGTATATGAGACCAGTGTCCGGATCGTTCACATGCCCGGTATATCCGGGACCGCTTGGCACACTGCCCATTGTCACGCTGCCATAAGGCCGGTAGTCAAAAGTCGCAGTGATGTTCCCGTTAGCATCAGCTTCCGCAAGTGGAGTCCCCTGAGGATCGGTATAGACATAGGTCACCGTGCCAGATTGCGCATGTGCGATGCCGCATAGCAACATGGCTAACCACCAGAATCCATTTCTCATCAGGTGTTCCCCCCGGGCAATAGGACCATGCTCTCCGACTTGATGCCGACACGCAAGCAGGTAATGGCCCAGAAGTCTCAGCAGTAGCGACTTCCCGCTGAGTGACTCGTGGCGCTACACGACGCCTCATCGCTAGGCTCAACGCCGTCAGGGCGAGGCGCGTATACGCGGTTTGCGACCTGGTCAAAAAGCAAGCAGGCGTAGACTGTTTCGCACCGGCGCGCGCGGTCAGTCCCCCCTCCTCGCCTGGGCGCTTCTCCCCCCTTCTTTGATGCAGCTGATGCAGTCGGCCAGGCTGAGGTGCTGCCCGGCTTGGCAGAGTATTAGAAGTGGTTCCGGCGTGATGCGAATTGATGCAGCTAGCCGAACAAGACTCGCTCGATCTGCGAGCTATCGATAAGTCGCAACTGACTGCTTTACGGTGATGTCCTCGAGGTCATATTGATTCAACAACATGCGCACTACGTAAGGAGGTGTTCGGTTCTTTGGGCCAAGGTAAACGTGGGAGATAGTTTGCTGCGGCAGCGAGCGATCTGGCAGGATATATTCAATGTAGGGCACGACCATGCCACGGCTGCTCCGATATTTGAATGGCACCGCACCAAAGTGGAAGGCAGTCATCACCAATCGCCACTCAGCCTCCTCCGAGAAAGCTGCACTTTTGACTGTGTAGAGACGATCCCAGGTGTCAGTCAGTGTGTCATGTAGCCGCAGGTGTGCCCACACGTAATCTGGTAGTGAGGTGTTCTCGACCAGATGGTTCATTCGTTCCGTATACGGAATGTGAGCCCTTTTTATGTGCTCCTCCATGGACTGAAACCAAGGAGTCAGTACGCGCAATTGATCTTCCTCTTGGTACATGACTTCATGTAGTACGGGACCACGAACGAAGCCAGCTTGCACATTGGGAGGTCCATATGGCTGCAGGGATTGCAGATCGGATTGCCTAAAGCCTATAGAGAAGCCAGCTCCGTCAGCAGCGTATCCCCGCCACTGGCTGAGTAGATCTCCATGCTTTGAAAGGCACAAGCCATAGCAATCGTAGAGTTTTGAGATTGCGTCCAGTTCGCCACGAAAGCTTTCCAGGCTATCGCTTTTGAGTCCTAGTTTTGAGGCTAACTCAATTAGCATTTTTTGGGCCCTTATCCCTTCATCGGAGTCGTTCGAATGACGGAACGGGGACATCCACAACGTGTTTGTTCGAATCATTGATTCGAAAGCAGCGGCATCACAGTAGTGATAGAGAAGACCTTCCTCAGGCTCTTCCGGTTCAAAATCCATGCTTTTCCTTCAGGTGAAGGGGTAATCAAATGGCGTAACTGTTCAACTAAATATCTGCGTCCCATTTTCGATTGGAGGGTGCTTGAGCGAGTATCCGCCGGACCCGGCCGGAACGCCGCTTGCTCAGTCAGCTTGATCGTACCCTGAGTACACAAGGCCAGACCTTCGCATCACATCTTGATCGCTGTTTGGGCCTAGATCGACCAGCTTGATGCCCCTCACTTTGCGCGCAGCGGAATACTGACTTATCAAGCATGTACGCTTCGAACAAGCGTCCTTGTGAATGCGCTTTCAAAGTTACCCTGGATTTGACGGGATGAATCAGGCGTAGGTCAACGAGCTGGTTAATTGCGTCGCGGCGGGAGCCCTCAAGCGCCTGGTCCACCAAAAACACATTGCTCTTGGCGTCGTTCAAGCAAAAATCGCGAAGGTGATCAAATGCGGCAGTTAAATATTCGCTCTCATCGGCAGAGTCGCGTTTGAGCTCTGCCAACTTCGAAGGAAAGTAGTCGCCGGTGCCATTGTTGACATCTTCCGTGGTTAGCTTTTTACGACGTTTTGAATCTGCTTTATTTCGGGCTTTAGAAATCGCTTTGGACAGAATGCCGATAAAATCTCGAGCGACACCACCCGAAGCGATGATTAGTCGCTCGATTGGACCTTTGCCGATAACATCCGAAGTGCGCAGCTTTGCGTCTGACATCAGATCATCTAGCACCTTTCGCAAGAAGCGACGTAGGGTTTCGAATTCCTCAAGGGATACATCGAGATTGATCTCCTTAATGTCATCGTTCTCCTTCATCCCGATGGGTGGATCGCCATGGATATACCAAACGCTACGATGCTTGATAGTTCCCACCTTTAGCCAAGTGTCGCTGCCTTTTACGATGCGATGGAAGTAATCGATCACCTGTGCTTGGTCGGCTCGACGAATATGATAGAGATCATCAAGGACGAGGAAACAAGGCCCGCTCGAGAGGCTGGAAAGGCTAGAAAAAAGCTCTTTGTACTTCATAATATGCTGATGTAGGTACTCAACTTTTTGGTGCACATACGCTGACGTGAGTTCGCTGCTACCCGCCGTTTTTCCGCTGGTTGACGCACTCAAGTTGGCCTTGACTCCCTTTACGTCGATCCCGGCGGAGCCTCCAGCAGTGTCGGTGGATTCAGAACTGTGAGTTTCCTTCAGTTGTTTTTGAGAGCCTTCATGCTCAAGAAGTTGCTTTTCAAGTTCATGTACTAGTCCGTTGAGTTCCTGGCGCACCTTCTCTGTGGCTGCTTTGTTAAAAGGCTGACGCGTCGGTTTTTTTCCAAACAGCTTGTCCCAAAATGTGGTTTTTGATGCAGGCGTGGTCGCGGCCTCATCAATCCACTTGGCAAACGATTTGAGCGTGCTGATAAGAACCCTGATTAATACATCGGGGTAGGTATGGCCTTTGAATGTTTCAAGGTCCACAAAAGCGACTGGGCGGCGATCTAGAGTCAGGTTAGCAACAGTCTTGCGCAGTAGGCTGGATTTGCCAGATCCGCGTCGGCCAAAAACTATGTGGTGTTGCTTTGCCATGGCGAGAGCCAGCACACCCGCAGCTGGCTCCACGAATCGATGCGTAGCGGTAGGAGTTGCCCGCATTACCTCTTCGCACATAACGAGCAGCTTATCGACGTCAGAGCTGTCGAGCTGCGAAATTTCCTTTTTCACCATTTTGATACCCCCTATTTTGAGGGAGTCTAGGTGGTTTCGTCGTCAGTTCGCCATAGCGCGATGTCTTTGGCGCTTTGCCTCAGAGGCGGCGTGGTGGTTGGAAAAGGTAATTTTGGTAACCGAGCGAGGGTAATCTAATCTAAATGATTGACCGTAAAGGCCTAAATTGGTGATTCGAAAAGGTAATCCGAAGGTAATCCAAAAGGTAATCTGCCCCTAAGTATCTGATTTTTATAGATCGTCAGATTACCTTTTGAAAGAGTAACTAAATTACCTCAGATTACCCTCAGATTACCTTTTGCCCATCTCGCTAAGTCTTTGGTGTGTTTGAGAAATTCGTCAATTTCTCGGATTGGATTACCAAAATTACCCCTTTCCGACGATGCCAACCATTGGGGACGCTTTATATATGGGCGGCGAACCTGTGCCGGCCACACGCTTACGCCGCCTGTGCCGTGATGGTGCCGGCCAACTCGTCCAGCCGTGCATGCACGCCAGCAGCGTAGGTTTCCAGCAGGGTCTGTACGTGGTCGGGATCGATCACGCCGGCGTGCAGGCCAGCGGTAAGTGCTGCCGCCAGGCTATCCAGCGCGGACACCTGGTCACGCATACGCTGGATCGAAAGTGGCAAGGGGAGGGGAGGTTTGTTCATCAACGCGGTTCCATGTGCTACTCGGTGTTTCGCCAAGTCGCTGGCCAACTCCTGCACGCGATCGGAAGGCAAGCGCCGTCGACGCCGGCCTCGCGCTGCAGATGGTCGTCTATCGCTCGACCACGTCTTCGGGTTTGAGGTGCGTGTAACGTTTCAGCGTTCTACTTTAATACTTCGTCTAGCGCGGCATCGCACATCGCGCGCATTCGCTCTGGATCAAGGTCGCGATCCAAGGGAATCGCTGCTGCATCACGGATTCGATCGTTCAGTGCTCCAAACAGCGCATCTTTAGCCTGCAGCGCGCGTTGTACCCATTTCTCATGCATGGAAGGTCGTACTTCGTCGTGCCAAAGAACGGTCAAGTGTTCCAACTCTGGAGCGAACAGCTCAAGTGTGTCGTGAATATAAAGAAGGTCCTGTGCCTTCTTGTTGCCGGGGCGGTCGTCGTGAATCAGCAGCTTCTGCACGATGAAGCTCACGGGATTGGGAATTCGCAGATTCGAGGGGGATGTAGCGCTCCAGTCGGATGGCAACGTCACACTCCAGGGTGTTTGGAGGAGTAGTTCCAAATACCGCAATCGCTGGGCTGTGATGCCCGCTTTTTCTAACGTAGCGATTCGCTTGCCGTCCTTCGTGACGTCGCGCCCGATGAGGGGCGTGAGAAACTCGGCGTAAAAACCACCCGCCTCGTCCTCACCCAAGGTGTATTGGGAGACGGGGGGTTGATGATTGCCAGTGAGCTGCTCCTCGAACCCGGCCTCTTGCAGGCGTGTCTTGATACTGCCTTCCAGTATATCTCGCGCTCCAAACGCGACATCGGCATCGAGAGTCGTCAAGGGCTGATACACGGGCACATCGGCTTTAGGATGAAGCCGATACAGTCGGTGTGCCCACCCGCCGACGAATACGAGCTGAGGTGCCCATGGGGATAGGGTTTCGACTAGCCTTGCAAAGGCGGCGCGATCGTTCATTCAGAATGTCCCAGGACTCCAGCGAGTACTTTGTGCTTTAGTAAAGCCGCCTGTTCGGCGCCACGTGAAGGATGTGCGGATACATCCAACCAGATCTGTAAAATGTCCGATACTAGAACGCCATCGACGCGCACCGCGCCCCGATACAGCGACTGCGGTGCGTTCGGCTGTTTGAGGATAACCCGCGCAGACTCTCCGGCTTTTACGGGGACGAGTCCGCGCCAATCCCCGGATGGGGGTGAAAGACGGCGCACATAGACGTAAGGCAATACGCCACTGACGTGGCTGACGTGGAGAAGATCCGCGGCAGCAAATAAGCCGATGCATCCATCGAGACGCGCCGCAATTTTGTGCAGTTGAGCTGAGCTCGCTGATGGAATCAGGTAGGACATACGTAGCTCGGGCGAAGAACGCATGGCTGACGACTGCCAAAGGCGGAATAGTTCGCGACGTCGCACCAATCGTAGCGAGTGACCAGCATCGTCCAGAAAGCCATCCTCCTGCAGGCGTCGCACAAAGCGTGACGCACTCATCGCCGATACCTGCGCGGCATCGGCAAGTTGCGACACGGAGCGGTACTCGGCACGCGGCGCGCTCAATAGCTTTTCGGATAACTCGGGTGCCAGCAGTACTTTAAGCATCCATTGGTTGAGATCGGAGAAGAGATCGGAGGACTTGCGTGGCTGTGCCGAGTTTCCTTTGCGGGAATTTCGCGGCGCTTCGACATTCAGATCCTCCAGGTCGGGGCTGCCGATGAAGTGGCTGGCACCTGCTTGCGACACCAGGCCAACCGCAACATCTGGTGCATAGTTGCGCTGGAACTGTTCCACCTTGCGATGGAGCGAACTGGTGGCGTGATTGACCTGTATGACTGCCAAGGGGGACATGACGTTGAGTTCGGCATATCGGCGCACTTGGAGGATGGCTTGTGATAGCAGTGGTAACACGCGATCAGGGCGGCCTTCGCCGGCAGATTTGAATTCGACAACGTAGCGCTGCGGTCCCTTGCTGATTACGAAGTCCGGCCGGATATCTCCGCGGGGCTCTAGATCTACGTTCCAGCCGCGCAAACGGAAGAGGTCCGCCAGTTGGCTGGCGGCCGCCCTATGGCTTTGACTTGAGGGAGGGATCACGGTTTTGGCCGGAAGGTAACATGGCCATGTTATATACCACGGCCATGTTAAATACCATGGCCGTGGTAAGGCTATTCGTAGCTCTTAGGTCCCGATGTCAGGCTCTAGCCTGGGTAAAATAGGCCTCATGCAAGCTCCGAACCTCTCCGACTTCCAGCTCTCCGTCGCCCCCATGATGGACTGGACCGACCGCCACTGCCGGTATTTCCACCGGCTGCTCTCGCCCCGTGCGCGCCTCTATACCGAGATGGTGACCAGCGCCGCGTTGGTGCGAGGGCGGCAACTGCGCCTGCTGGAGCATAGCCAGCAGGAGCACCCGGTGGCCTTGCAGCTGGGCGGCAGCGATCCGGTCGAGCTGGCCGAGGCCGCGCGGCTGGGGGCCGAGGCGGGGTATGACGAGATCAATCTCAACGTGGGTTGTCCCTCCGATCGGGTGCAGTCGGGGAAATTCGGGGCCTGCCTGATGCGCGAGCCGGCGCTGGTGGGCGATTGCGTGCGGGCGATGCGCGATGCGGTGGATGTGCCGGTGACGGTCAAATGCCGGATCGGCGTGGACGATCAGGACGAATACGCCGATCTGCAGCACTTCACCGAGACGATGATCGCCGCAGGTGTGGAAATTCTGGTGGTGCACGCGCGCAAGGCCTGGCTGCAGGGCCTGAGCCCGAAGGAGAATCGCGAGATTCCGCCGCTGGATTACGAGCGGGTCTATCGGCTCAAGCGGGAGTTTCCGCAGCTGACGGTGATCATCAATGGCGGTATCACCACGGTCGAGGCGGTGCAGGCGCATCTGGCCCAGGTCGATGGCGTGATGCTGGGCCGGGCGGCGTATCACGATCCCTACCTGCTGGCGAAGGTCGAGGCGGCACTTTACGACGAGCCGATGCCGGAACGGGCCGATGTGCTGCTGCGCCTGCGGCCCTATATCGAGGCCGAGCTGGCGCGCGGCACGGCGCTCAAACATATCGTTCGTCACGTGCTGGGCCTTTACCAGGGCGAGCCGGGCGCCCGTGGATTCCGCCGAATTCTCAGCGAGGGCGGGCACTTACCGGGTGCCGGCTGGGCCTTGGTGGAGCAGGCCATGGGGATGCATAAAGTCGCAGCCTGAGTAAATCCGAGCGATAGGGCCGTTTTATTCAGCCCCCATTGCCCAAGCTGAACGACCATGTAGGCCATGATCGTTGCCGCCCCTCATCACCCGTCCCGTTTCCTGCTGTGCCTGTCCTGCGTCCTGTTGCTGATGCTGGCCACCGGCGGTGCCTAGGCCGCCGGGCAGGGGGCCGAGCCGGCCATCACGCTGGAACAGGCGATCAGCCAGGTGCAGCAACAGACGTCCGGCAAGGTGCTATCGGCCAATACCATCGGCACGATGCGTCGCGGGCGTGCTGCGTTCGAGCACCGCATTCGGGTGCTGACGCCCAACGGTCATGTCCGGGTGATCTCGATCTACTCGGATGCAGTCAAGCCGGCCGCCCCGGCCGAAGCCGATTCAACCAAAAACCCCGCCTCGAACGGCGATGGCAATAAGGAGAAACACTGATGCGCATCCTTTTGGTGGAGGACGAAGCGCCGTTGCGCGAGACGCTCGCCGCGCGCCTGAAGCGCGACGGTTTTGCCGTCGATGCCGCTCAAGACGGCGAAGAGGGCATGTATCTCGGACGCGAAGTGCCGTTCGACCTGGCGATCATCGACTTAGGGCTGCCCAAGATGTCGGGCATGGATCTGGTACGTGCACTGCGCGAAGCCGGCCAGCGTTATCCGATCCTGATCCTGACCGCACGCGGCAGCTGGCAGGACAAGGTCGAAGGTTTGAAGCACGGCGCGGACGACTACCTGGTCAAGCCGTTCCATGTGGAAGAGCTGCTGGCGCGCATCAATGCGTTGGTGCGTCGTGCCAGCGGCTGGTCCAAGCCGGTGCTGGCTTGCGGTCCGATCAAGCTCGATACCACCGCACAGACGGTGTCGGTGGAAGGCAAGCTGGTCGACCTGACCAGCTACGAGTACAAGGTGCTGGAATACCTGATGCTGCACGCGGGTGAGCTGGTTTCCAAGGCCGATCTGACCGAGCATATCTATCAACAGGATTTCGATCGCGACTCGAACGTCCTGGAAGTCTTCATCGGCCGCTTGCGTCGCAAGCTGGATCCGGAAGGTACCCTGAAGCCCATCGAGACCGTGCGTGGACGCGGATACCGCTTTGCCATCCCCCGCAGCGAAAGCGACGACGAATGAGCCGCTGCCGCCGCGCCGCCCGTTTTCGCTGGCGGCGCGCGCGGCCCTGGCTACCGGTCTGGTGCTGGCCGCCTTCCTGGGCGTGGTCGGCCTGACCCTGTCGCGCACGAATGCGGACAATGCGCTGAAGGATCAGCAGGAGCGCCTGGAAAACTTCGTCACCGCGTATCTGTCGGGGATGGAAGTGGTCAACCGCACCGGCAAGGTGTTCCTGCCCGATACGCCGCCTGACCAAGCGTTTTCGCGTCCTGGCTCGGGGCTCTACGCGGTAGTCATCGGCGACAACAATCTGCGGTTGGAATCGCCGTCGGCGATCGGGCGCGACTTTGGCTTTCTGCGCCAGCTGCAGCCGGGGGAAAGCGAATTCGGCCCGGTCGATACGCGCATGGGGCGGCTCTATTACTACGCCTATGGCGTGAGCTGGGACCTGTCCGATCGCAAATCGATTCCGCTCACCGTGATGGTCGCGCAGACCGAGGATGTGATCGAAGGCCAGAATGCCGAGACACGGCGCAGCCTGGTGTTCTGGCTGTCGTCGCTAGGCGTGATGTTGATCCTGCTGCAGTTGTTGCTGTTGCGCTGGAGTCTGACGCCGCTACGCAAGGTGGCTACAGAGATGAGCCGCGTGGAGCGCGGCCATGCGGAGCATCTGGATAACCAGTACCCGCTCGAGCTGACGGGCCTGACCGAGCGCATCAATGCGTTTATCGATAGCGAGCGCGAACAGCGTACGCGCTATCGCAATACCCTGGCCGATCTGGCGCACAGCTTGAAGACACCGTTGGCGGTGATTCGCTCGCGCCTGGAATTGGCCGGCGAGAACACGCCATTCCGTGGCGACGTGCTCGACCAGGTGCGGCGCATGGACGAGCTGGTGGCCTACCAGCTCGCGCGCGCGGCGACATCGGGCCGGCAGACGTTCGCCACGACGGCGGTGCCGTTCGCCGAACACGCCGAAGACCTGGTGCAGAGCCTGGAGAAGGTCTACGCCGCGAAGAACGTGCTGTGCGAGTTCGATATCGACGAAGGCGCGGTGTTCTACGGCGAGCAGGGCGATTTGCTCGAACTGATGGGCAACCTGCTCGAGAACGCGTTCAAGTGGGCGCGCCATCGCGTGTTGCTGGTGGTGCGTTTCGAGCCGCAGGCCGGCCGCCAGCGCCCGGATCTCTGGCTCAGTGTCGAAGACGATGGGCCGGGCATCGACGAGGATAAGGTGGAAAAAGTCCTGCAGCGCGGTGTGCGCGGCGACGAGCGCGTGCAGGGCCATGGCATCGGCTTGTCGATCGTGCAGGACATCGTGCGTGCCTACAAAGGCGAGCTCACCGTCGATCGCTCGCCGGAGTTCGGCGGTGCGCGCTTTGCGGTTCGCCTGCCGTCAGGCTGACGCCTCAGTGCGGTGCGGGCGAGGGGCCGTAATAGGCATCCAGCAAGTCCGCGACTGCCGGTTCCGCACGGCGCAGCACACCCGGCTGCGACCAGTGCAATTCGCTGACGACGGCAAAGTATTCGTCGGCGCTTTCGGCGCCGTACGGATCGATCTCCGTCGGCCTGCCGCGCGTACATTCGGCCACCAGATTGTCGTAGGCGCGTTGGAAGGCATCGATCCAGGCGCGTCGTGGGATGTGCTTGGGCAGCAGCGGCACGCCGTCGGGCGGGCCGTCGAGCATGTCCAGCTTGTGCGCGATTTCGTGCGCTATGACATGGTAGCCATCCCAGGGTTGCTCCAGGTCCAACTGCACGTCGGCCAGCGATAGCACCAGGGGGCCGCGTTCCCAGGCCTCGCCGATCAGTACGTCCTCGCTTTCGCTGACTACGCCACTGTGTTCGTCATGATGGCTGCGGCGTACTTTGAATTCGCCGGGATAGATCAAGATTTCGCGCCAGCCGCGCAAAGCGCGTACGCCCATCTGCAGTGCCGGCAGGCAAGCCTGCATGGCGATCAGCAGGCGCATCCGCTCGGTCAGCTCGGCGCCGGCCAGGGCGTGAAAGCGCTTGCGGACCAGGAAGTGTCCGACCAGCTCGCGTAGCTGCTCCTGCCGGCCAGCATCCAGGCGCCGGGCCAAGGGACACGAGACCAGGGCGCCGCGCCAGGCGTTGTCAGGAGTCGGTGGAGGTTGGAAGCGCGACCTTAGCTGTCGCAACCAGCGATCGAGCACGATTCGCGCTTATTGGATCGAACCGGGAAGCAGCGATTGCCAGCCGAGATTGGTGCGGCGCGACGGGGCCGAGCTGTCGCTGCTGCCGCCACGCGAGCCGCTGTCGCTGCTGGGACTGGCACTGCTGCCGGTGGCTGGAGGAACGTCGTGCGTGCCCAGGGCATCGCCGCCGCTGCTCTTGGCCGAGGCGCTGTCTACGGTGGCCGCGTGCTGCAGCGTACCGTTGTCCTGGTTATCCACATCGGCAGCCGAAGCCAGCTGCGCGCCAGTGGCGAACAGGGTGCATCCGAATAGGAATGGCAGAAACTGCCTGGCGCACATGGCGAGCCCAACCCCTCGATTCCATAGCCCAAGGCCTGGATCGTCGCAGAATATTCACGGGGATTCCAGTGCCCGGCCGGGCAAGGCCCCTACGAAGATTTCAGAGCGTCCCTAGGCCCGCTGCCGCTAGAATTCCCTTTATGTTCCGTCCCCACACCTACTTTTTCGGCGCCGGCCTCCCCTCGCGCCGCCTTCCCATGGGCCTCGCCAGCTGATGCAGGCGCGTGACGTATTGGCTGCCCTGGCTCCGGGCGACGCGGTATCTGGCGCCACCCTGGCCGAGCGGGCGGGGGTGACGCGGGCGGCGATCTGGAAGCAGATCGAGATCCTGCGCAGTAAAGGCGTTCCGATCGAGGCGCGCGGTGCGGCCGGCTACCGCCTGCCGTGGCCGTTGCAGATGCTGGATGTCGCGACGATCCGCAGCTTCCTGCCGCCGGCCATCGCGCAACGCCTGGGCGGACTGGACGTGCACTGGGAGCTCGATTCGACCTCGACCGAGTTGCAGCGTCGGTCGGGCGAGGCGCCCGACCTCAGCGTGGTCCTGGCCGAGACGCAGAGCGCTGGCCGTGGCCGGCGCGGGCGCAGCTGGTTGTCGCCGCCGGGCCTGAATCTTTATTTGTCGTGCCTGAAGCGCTTCGATGGCGGCTTTGTCGCCTTGCAGGGTCTGTCGCTGGCCTTGGGGGTGATCGTGCTGCGTGCGCTGGAGTCGTTGGACATCGTCGGGGTAGGGCTGAAATGGCCGAACGACTTGCTGGCAGCGCAAGGCAAGCTCGGCGGCATCCTGGTCGAACTCAGCGGCGAGTATCAGGGTCCCTGCGCGGCAGTGATCGGCATTGGCCTCAATTTGCGTTTGACCGAGGCCTTGCGGGAGCAGGCCGGCCAGCCAAGCCAGGACATGGCCAGCTTGCACGGCGGTGTGCCGCCGGACCGTAACGCCGTGGCGGCCGCGCTGATCCAGGCGTTGGCCGAAGGGCTGGAAACCTTCGAACGCGAAGGGTTCGCCGGATTTGCCGAGGCGTACCGCCGCCACGATCTGCTGCTGGGCAAGGCCTTGCGTCTGACCGGTGCCGCCGGCGAGCTGGAAGGTATCGGCGCGGGCGTGGACCTGGGCGGTGCCTTGCTATTGGAAACCGGCGAAGGCCTGCGCCGTATCGACAGCGCCGATGTGTCGGTGCGGCGCTTATGAAACTCCTGCTCGACCTCGGCAACACGCGGCTCAAATGGGCGGTGCTCGACGGCGATACGTGGACGACACGGGGCGCGGTGGCTTGGAGCGACGACATCGAACGCACCTTGATCGAGGCATGGCAAGCGCTGCATGGCGTGCGTCAGATCGACGGCGCTTCTGTCGTCGACTCGGTCAGGGAGGCGCGCGTCGAGGCTATCGTGATGAATATGTTCGGGCATAAGGCGCGTTGGTTGCGCACGCCGGCCGAGGCATGCGGCGTGCGCAGCGCGTACGCCGAACCCGAGCGCCTGGGTGTGGATCGTTTTCTCGCGATGGTGGCGGCTTACCGCGATGGCGATGCGCCGTGCGTACTGGTCGGCGTGGGCACCGCGCTGACGCTGGATGCCTTGGCCGCTAATGGGCATCACCTCGGTGGATTGATCGCACCGGGCCCGCAGTTGATGCAGCAAGCGTTGTGGGGCGCGACGGCGCGCGTGTATCCCGAGCCGGGGCGTGTGCTCGATGCGGCGGATAATACCGCCGACGCGGTCGCTTCCGGTTGTTGGCAGGCGGCCATTGCCCTGATCGAGCGCTTTGCGTCGCGCATGGCGTCGTCGCTGGGCGGCTCGCCACGGTTGGTGCTGGGCGGCGGCGATGCGGCAGCGCTTCAACCGCTGTTGGCGTTGCCTAGCCGGCTTGCGGAAGACAGTGTGTTGCGTGGGTTGGCGGTGTGGTCCGCGGCGCATTGATTCGCGTGCCAAGGCGCTGGATCCCGGCGAACGCCGAGATCCAGCGCCTTAAACCTCGCAAAGTTGCCGAAGTACGTGACCCATGGCCGAATCCCGCCGACAGCCCAGGCGCGTCGGCCATGCTTCCCTCTAGAATCCCATCCCACTGACACCCTCCCGGATCCCCATGGTTCTGCGCCTGCTCTTCGTGCTGTTGATCGCACTCAATATCGCCGTCGGCGCATGGCTGCTCCTCGGGCAGGACGATGCGCATATTCGCAGCGCGACCGATCCGGACATTCCGTCCCTGCATTTGCTTTCGGAACGTCCGGCACCGCCGGTCAGCACTCCGGTCGCCGCCACGACAACCGTCGCGCCCGCGCCCGCATCGACGCCGCCCGCGCCCGAAGTTCCGGCGCCTGCC
>NZ_DATCRY010000284.1:0-5188 GCF_036568765.1 Dyella sp.
ATACCAGCGGCATGGTCGCGCATAAGCTGCGCAAGCGGCAGCGCTTTACGGGCGTGCGCATGGTGCTCTACCCGCCGCTGTTCTTCCTGCGGCAGTACATCGGCAAGCGATATTTTCTGAGCGGTTGGGCTGGCTTCATCGCTAGCGTCACCGGCGCGTTCTATGCCTTCCTGAAATACGCCAAGCTATATGAGGCGCGCAGAAGCGAGCGACGTTCCTCGCGCCAGGAAGTGAGCGGAGAGAAGTGAGGGTGAGTAAGAAGCGCCGGCGGTTTTTCTGTCTCCCCGCCTCTACCTCTCCGCTTCTACTCACGCCAAGAAGGTCCCGTCAGGCCGCCCTGCGCAACGGATCTCCGATGCGGCCGTGCATCGCCTGCACGAACATATGACAAGCTTCCCAGCGCAGTGCTTCGCGCTTACGGAACGCGGAACGATGCTTGCTTTCCACCTGATTTTCGTCGCGCACCGGTTCGCGTGCGGGCAGATCGTAGAAACCGTCGCGGTGCCGTTGGCCTCCGCACTCTTGCCAGAAGCTGTCGTAGTCGGCCTTGATCTTGCCGCGCGTCGTTGCAAACGGATGCGCTTGCTGGCTCACGCCGCGTACATGCGTCATGCCGCGGTCCTCGGCGAATGCCAGTAGCATCGATAGCAGGAGATTCTTCGGGCGCAGGCCGTGGGATTGCCGGGTCAGCGTTCGTACGGCCTCGCGGCCAAGCTCGGAGCATGCACCTTGCAGGCAGCCGATCAGTAAGCTGTCGCCATTGTCGCCATTGTCGCCATTGTCGCCATTGTCGCCAATGGTGAAGATCAGCGAAGAAAGTACCTGATGCTGTGTATTGGTCAGCTGCAGGCAAAGCTCTCCTTCGCGTCCGCGACCGCCGGGCATGGCGAGCTTGATGAGCAGAATACTGGCGTCTTTGAGCTGTATCTCGCCCAGCGTCACAGCACCATCGCGGTACATCGCATCGATCGGCGAAGCAGAAAGATGCGTTTGCACAAAGCGATGATGATGGAGGATGGTGTTGTAGCGTGCGGCAATGCCCATGCCGCTATTGATATAGCGATGCATCGGGCGATCGAACAGGTACCGATCGCGCTCGAGGGCTGCAGCCATGCCAGGAGTCGCATAGATGAAGCGCAACCACGCGGCTTGGGCGCGTCCGTGGATCACGCAGCGAGCTGCATACTTGATGGCATAAATCGCACGTTTGGCACGCGACCCGTGCCAATCGCGACGCTCGCGCATGGAGCGAAGGAACAGCTTGAACGACATGGCGCATCATGGCCTGGTGAAAATCCTGGAATGGATTTCTACCGGCAGTCGCCGTCATGTATCTGTCGCTTGCTGTCGTGTGTCTTTCGTGTTGCTCGCGGTTTAGGAAAAGAGTGCGAAGCGACCGGCGAGGACGCGAGTTCGAAAGGCTGGTGCAAGCATGGAACGCACTGGCTTTTCCGCTGAAGGCTTTCAATAAATCGGCGGTTCACCTTCGGGCCGTGTCTTGAAACGCTTATGTACCCATAGATACTGCTCAGGCGCTTCGCACACCATCGCTTCGATGCAACGGTTGATGCGTGCCGTATCGGCGTGTGCATCGTCGCTGGGGAAGTCGCTCAATGGCGCACCCAGGCGCAACGCATAGCCGCGGCCATCGGGCAGGCGCCGATGGAAGAACGGGATTACCGATGCCTTGGACAAGCGCGCCAGATGGTGCGTAGCAGTGATGGTTGCAGCCGGTATACCGAAGAACGGTACGAAGGCGTTGTCCTTGCTGCGCATGTCCTGGTCCGGCGCATACCACAGGGTGCCGCCGCCGCGCAGGTATTTCACCGTGCCACGGATATCGTCTTTGTCGAACATCGCGTCGGCGTAATCCAGGCGCGAACGCAGTACGGCATATTCGAACACTGCCGAATCCATTTGCCGGTACATACCCGCGATGCGCATGTGCTGCGAGACCAGGCGCGCGCACAGTTCGAGGTGCGAGAAATGACCGCCGACCAGCAGCACGCCCTTGCCCTGCATGCGGGCGGCCTGCAGATGCTCCATGCCTTCGATGGTCACCGGCACGCGCTTGACGGCCCGGTCGCTGCCCATCCAACCCAGGGCAAACTCCATCATCATCAGGCCGATGTCGTGCAGGTTCGCGTCGACCAGCGTGGCCTGTTCGGCGGGAGACAGTTCCGGAAAGCACAGCGCGATGTTGGTGGCGGCCACCTTGCGCCGCGGCGAGCGCACGCGCTGAACGACCCAGCCCAGCCAGTGGCCGAGCCGCATCAGGGCTCGATAGGGCAGCCGGGCGATGAGCCAGATCACGGCCAGGCCAATCCAGGCCGGCCATTGCCGGGGCGAGAGCAGGGAAAGCTGGAATGTGGGGCGAGGTGTACCGGGCATTCCTGCCATTGTAGCGGGCTGTCGCACAGCTTGCGCCGCCGGGAGGGAAGGGGGGCCGGGTATACTCCCGCGTTACGCTTGTAAGCTAGGACAGCCCGTTGCGTTACCTCTATACCCTGGCCATGTACTTGGCGACGCCGTTCATCGTGCTTCGCTTGCTGTTTCGCGGGGTGCGCTATCGCGACTACCACCGGCGCTGGCGCGAGCGGTTCGGCTTCTCGCTGGCGCCCGCCGTGCGCGGCAGCCTGTGGGTCCATGCGGTTTCCGTCGGGGAAGTGAATGCCGCCGAGCCGCTGATCAAGGCGCTGCGCAATAGCTACCCGAATGCGCCCTTGGTGGTGACCACGGTGACCCCGACCGGCTCCGAGCGTGTACGTCAGTTGTTTGGCGACAGCGTGGTGCACGTCTATCTGCCCTATGACTTGCCGTTCGCGGTCTCGCGCTTTCTGAAGCGCGTGCGGCCACGCCTGGCCATCATTGTCGAGACCGAGATCTGGCCGAACCTGTACTTTGCCTGCGGCAAGCGTGGCATTCCCATGATGATCGTCAACGCGCGCCTGTCCGAGCGTTCGTTGCGTGGTTATCGACCGCTCGACGGCATCGTGCGCCAGGCTTTGCGCAGCGTGCGCGTGATCGCCGCGCAGTCGCGCACCGATGCGGCCCGCTACCGCCTGCTCGGTGCCGATCCGTCGACGATCCTGGTCAGCGGCAACATGAAGTTCGATATGCCTGTGCCGTTCGATGCGGTCAACGCCGGGTCGCATCTGCGGGAGCAATGGGGGCGGCTGCGACCCGTATGGATCGCCGGCAGCACGCATGAGGGCGAGGAGCTGCCTGTGCTCGAAGCGCACCTCGATGTGCTCAAGCGATTGCCCGATGCATTGTTGCTGATCGCCCCACGGCACCCGGAGCGCTTCAAGCTGGTGGAGAACTCGGTGCGCAGCCTGGGATTCACCCTGGCCACGCGCAGCGTCGAGCGGGTGCCCTCGGCGGCGCACCAGGTTTTCGTGATCGATTCCATGGGGGAGCTGATGCCGTTCTATGCCGCTTCCGATCTAGCCTTCGTCGGCGGCAGCCTGGTGCCGATCGGCGGGCATAACGTGCTGGAGCCGGCGGCACTCTCACGCCCAGTGCTGGTTGGCCCGCACACCTTCAATTTCGAGGAAATCACCCTTACGCTGATCAACGAAGGCGCGGCTGAGCGGATCAACGACAAGGACGAGCTGGGTAGCGTGACGGTGCGTCTCCTGCTCGATGCCGTCCAGCGCGAGAGGATGGGCGAACGCGCGCGCCATGTCTTCGACAGCGAGCGCGGTGCGGTAGAGCGTGTGATGCGCTTGATCGATCAGCAACTGCAGGAATAGCCGGGAGGCATTGCCCCTCGGGCATAAAAAAACGGCGCCGGGAGGCGTCCGTTTTGTCGTGAGTGACATGGCTGCCGCTACTGCAGCAGCGCGTTGATCTCTTCCATATCCTTCATGTCGATCGTGCCGGCCTGTTGCTTGAGCCGTAGCTTATTCAGTAAGAACTGGTGACGTGATTGCGAATACAAGCTCCGCGCCTGCATCAGGGTCTGAATCGCGGTCAGCACGTTCAGCATGGTCTGGGTGCCAACTGTGAAGCCCGCGCGTATGGCATCGAGCGCTTGCCGGCCGGAGTCCACGCCGGCCTTGGCGGCCTCCATCTGGGCGATGCCTGTCACGGCGGCACGATAAAGGCTCAAGACATCGCGAGTGACCCGGCGGCGCTGCGATTCCAGGGCGGCCCGAGCCCCATCGCTGTGGTAAGTCGACTGTCGGACCTTCGATTGAGTGGCGCCACCGGAATAGATTGGGATGTCCAAACTCACGGCGATCTCCCCACTCTCCCGTCTGTTTGTGGCAGGTGTAACGTCAGCGTTGTTGCGATGCGCTGCCCAAACGTCGGATTTGCTATGGGCCACCGATGCATTGAGGGTCGGCAAATGTGCAGCCTTGGCCGAATAGATACTGCGCACGGCCGATTGGACCTTGTGGCGCTGTGCGGCAAGAGCTGGATTGTTCGTTGAGGCCAATTGCACCCAGACACCGGGTATAGCTGGTGAGGGCGGAATCATTGGAATATCTTCACGCAACTTCTTCAAATTACCCGCCGGCTTGCCTGTGAGCTGTCTCAGCACCTCCTTCGTGTTGCTGAGTTTGGCCGTTGTCTGGATAGTGTTTGCCTTGGCTTGTTCATATGCCGATTTGGCCAGATACATAGGGGTAATTGCAGACAGGCCGGCTTTGAAGTGCTCATCGGCCTGCTCGTAGGCCTGGCGTAAAGCCTCTTCATTCGCTATGACAAAGGAAAGCTGGTCGGTCGCGATCAGCACGTCGAAATAAGCAGCCGCAGTGCGCACATACAGCTCCTGGATCGCCGCCCGGTAAGTGGCGTTCTGCGAGTCCGCCTCCGACATGGATGCAGATAACTCGGCCCACCTGGCTAAGTGGTTTACCTGTTGAATCGTGTTGATGGAAGCGTTGCGTGAGCGGGCGAGATCAGAAAGGAGTGGAGCGCTGTTATTGAGATCTGTATTGCGGTCGCGGGCTTGCTTGAGCGAAATTACCCCTTTGGCTTGCGGGAGAAGCAAGGAACGGCTTTGCTGCACGTCTTCTGACGCGGATAGCCGTTTTATATCGGCTTGAGAAAGCACCGGATCATTTGCGTATGCTTCGCGGTAGACATCCAACAGGTCCTCGCCGTGGCCCGTGAGCGGAATCGTTGCAAGTGCCAAGGTAAGGGCCAGTGGCATCAGCCGCGTCGTGGGGTATCGGCG
>NZ_DATCRY010000285.1:0-20121 GCF_036568765.1 Dyella sp.
CTGGCTCTTCTGTGGGAGCGACTTTCGTCGCGACGATCGTGCCTTATCGCAAGTCCTTGTCGCGACTGAAGTCGCTCCCACAACGATAGGATCCGCTTTCGCTATATTCGGGCGATTGAGAGGTTTTTAGAGGTTCCCTGAAGTCGCTCCCACAGAGGTAGGAAGAGCATCGCCTAGTGTTGTAAGAGTGACTTCAGTCGCGACAGGCGCCACAAAGAAGCGGCAGCTTCTCGGAAAGCGGCTAGCTATAAGTCTATAGCCAGCCGTTGATAGCTAGAACCTTACCGGTCGCCGGGCGGTCCCTTCGACCAGGAAAAATCGATATGTGTGCCCGGACTCCTTGGCGAACTGTTGGCTATGGCCTGGGAGAATATGGATCTTGCGATGTTCGGTGCAGTCGTTGGAACCCCGGCAATCCTGGAAATCGTCGAGCAGGACGATGCTGTTGCCTTGGTTGCGTACCGTATAGGTTTCAGATTTGTCGTCCAGTTGCGTCTCATAGCGGATCTTATTAGGCCGCGCGATAACGATCGTGCCGTAGCCGGTAATGACGCTGACGCCTGCCTTGACCGATTCGCTATATGCCTTCACTTCGTCTTCGCTTAGCGCGAAATCTTCCGGCTTGACGACCGGTACGAAGCGTATACGGTAATAGTGCTCGATGTCGCGACTTCCCTCGGCGACCAGTCGGGTGGTCAGTTGTCCATTCGCTGGAACGATCAGGCGCGATGGGCTGGCGGCCAGGGCATGTGCGTGATTGGCGTCCGCGTCGCCTGCGTTCTTGCCGCTGAATGCGGTCTTGTCCACGGGGATCTCGCGGGGTTGGCCCTGCTTGTCGTAAACAATCTCGGAGACGTCGACACGCACATAAGCTGTTGCGTCGCCGCCATTGCTGATGCGCTTGACCAGGATGTGCTTGCCAGGTTCGAGATAGTCGTAGACCGCTCCGACGTGGATGTTCGGCGAGGCGGCGAACGCAGGAATGCAGGAAACAAGCAGGGCGAGGGTCAGAGTGATCCGTATGTACATGAGGCATCCTTTCCTTGGTGGCGTTTTCTTTACAGCTGGCTATCGAAAACCAGTGTCACATCGCCACGCCACAGCGATCCTGGTTGTTTGGCCATGATGGGCGTTGCGTTGCTACTTACCTCGAAATGCACGCGCGAGGGGCGGTTGGCGACGTAGCCTTCGACATTTTCGAAGGGGTATCGTCTGTGATGGGTCAGTGGGTAGCGTATGGCGGGCGCCTTGGTGTCCATGGCCTGGATGCCCGGAAAAGTGACGGAGGTACTTAGCGGAACATCGGTGCCATCGCGGTCGCTGCGGAGAGCGCATTGCGTATCGACCATATACTGGCATTGCAAGCTCAGGCTGAAGGGCGCGGAACTCGACAGCAGCAGCGTCATCTCGCCACGTAGAGGTGACGCCGAGCCGCCATGGTCGAACCACGACGGCCACCCACGGTCGGGCTGCAGGACGATTCGGTCGGCGTGGTCGGCGCGGGTGACCTTGAGTTCGTGAGCAACGGTGAATTCGAAGCGGAAGGTCAGGCTGTCGTCGCTTACGATGACATCGTCGCCGAAGTCGATATCTTTGCCTGCGCCGCCCAGTGAATAGGTAAGAGTGCCTGTATAGATGCCGTTCTGCAGCCCCAGAGGAGACGGGGAGGTAATTCTCAAGCCCAGGCCGAGCCAATTGCTCTGGAATAGCTGGGTAAAGCCGGCGTCGCCGTTATCGCCCTGCGAATGACAGGCCGCTGGAGCGCTCGGATTTCTAACAGACCATCCAAAGCGAGCCCAACTGGCGGAAGCGGTGGTACGCACATAGGCGCATCCGCCACGCACGTTTTGGGTAAATACAGGATTGGTATCGCGGCCCGGGCGGAGCTCGCCGCTATACGCGGAAAAGGACACGCGCAGACGCGCCATATGTCCCTGCTCGGTTTGCACGCTGACTTCGCGTTCCGAAGGAAACTGAGTGTGCCAATGCTTGCGTATGTTCTCGCTTTTTGTGTAGGTCTTAGTAACTTCGATCGGAAGATCGAACATGTAGACGTCATATTGGTGGCATGTGTCGGGTATCCATTGGCAGTAACGTCCTGGCGGCGTTGTGTTCTTGAAAGTATTGGCGGTGGGTTCCAATGCCGATGGTCGAAACTCCGCGGTGACGAGCACCTCGGCGGCCAGACAAGGCGATGGCAAGTGTGTTGCTAAGGCAAGAAGCATCCAAAAGCCGGAACGGCGGGGCCTACTTATTGCAGCGTCAGGGGTCGAGTGCAGTCCGATTGCGTGCATGGAGCATCTGTAAAAAGGCGGGTTACTGGAGCCTAACGCTACACGGTGAGCAGCATTGGGCACGGATCGTTACCTTGCGCCGATAAGCGCATGGCTGGGGAGCGAGGGACAAGTAAGCGTCCCCGCCAGAATGGTGTCGCCGTCGCGCGGGTAACGACTGGCGTCGAGCTTGACGCGACAGTTCTTGATCGAGGCATGGCGCACTTCCACTTCCGGTTGGCTGGCGCTCATTTCCAATGTGAAGAAGCCATCGGCCTCGGTCACGCTGCGCCCGACATGGTTGTGCAATTGCGCGCCCCGCAAAGGAGCGCCGTGCTCGTCGGCGACACGGCCGATAACGGTGACGGTGCGCGTGATCTTGATACTGCGCTGGGCGATGCCGCCCTTGTTCAAGTGGTAATCGATATGCAATGGATAGATGGCGGCGGGGGGCATATCGTGCCCAGTGAAATCGATCCGGACGATGCCGCTCTTATAAGCGGTTACCGGAATGAGATTACGGCCGGGTTTGAGTGCGGTCGAGGCACCCCGGCTATCGTCAGCGCGTAGCGCAAGGTCGGGGATATCCGAATCGATATCCAGGATCAGGCCTGTATCGACTTGAGACGCCCTGCCGCTGCTTGCGAAGCTGCCGCCACCAAACGCGATCGTGTTCTCCAATGCCAGGCCGCCGCTGATCTTGCCGTTGAACGAAGAGCGCTGAGCAAAGGCGTTGCCGCTGAGCAGGCGACTGTCGAACTGGGTATTGGCGCCCAGGCTGAACCCATAGCGGTCCGCGGTGACGTCGGCAGAGACGAAGCGTATCGGGCCGGTATCGACCCGTTGTTGCACACCCAGGCTGCCATAGAGGTCGCGCCGGCCATTGACGCCGGTGCGGCTGCCGACGTTGCCCTGGTAATTGCGATCGTCGTTACCCAGCGAGAAAGTCAGGGCCAGGTCGAAGCCGCGATTGCGTTGATTCTTTCCATGAAAGCTGGCGGGACGGTCGAAGACCGAGGCGCGCCAGTTGAACTGGCTGCCCGCCCAGGTCTGGCGGCGGCTGAACATCAGATCGAAACCTAGCCCCTGGCTGGCGCCGCGGCTATGCGAGGCGCGCGCGGTCAGCGTGCTGCGATCGTCGAAACGATGCGTAGCCGCTGCGGCTGTCGTACGTACCCAACCGGGACGGGCGCCCTGGCGCAGATCGTCGGTCTGCCAACTTCGGCCATGATTGACGGTCAGGCTGCCTTGGCGATAGCTGTAGAGCGCCTGCAGATCGATGCCGTTGCCGTGTCGGTTGGAATGGTAGGCATTGGCGTAGAAATTGGCGCGCTCATGCGCGTGCCAATCCACCGAGCCGGCGAGATTTCGTTCGCCGCCCAGGCCGGTAAGCGACGCGCCGAGGACAGCACGCGGATGCGCGAGGTAATTGACGATGCCGCCAAAGCTGTATGCACCGCTGCGGATATCCTTGCGTTCGTCGAGCAGGCTGCGCTGCTGACCCGCATAGGCGCTATAGCGCCAGCGTTTGTCGAGATTGCGCCAGTGAGCAGGTTTGTTGATCAGTTCGTTGCGCGTAGAAGTGACACGGCCATCTTCGATGGTGCGAACTTCTACTTCGTAGATGCCGCCGGGGAGGCGGCGCGTGTCGATGACCTGCAGTCCTGGCTCGACTTGCTGCGTGTAGATCAATGCCCCGTTGCGATAGAGCTCGACACTACCCTGGCGGTTGGCGGTGACATACAGCGGCACAAGGCTTGCGCTGCCGTCGTCGGCAGTCAGGGTATCGGACGAACCGACCATCGCACCCACGGTGGTGAACACCGGCAAGCCAGGTGCATTGGGCTGGCGCGTCACGCCTTGGAAATAGGGCAGGAAATAGCCCAGGCGCACGAAGCGATCGGCCTGTTCGTGCTCGGCGTAGGCGCCTTGCAACGATTGTCGCCACGGCGCGCGCCGTTCACCGCTGCGATAAGCCTGGTAATTGCCGGCCAGGGTCCATTGTCCGACGCTGGCCTTCATGTCGGCCAGATAGCTGCCTGCGGTAGCGGACCCGTCGGTATTGAGATTGATGCTATTGGTGAGGATCGCACCGTAGCTGCCTTGTACAGGCAGCGAATGGTAGCGCCTTGCGCGTACGTCGCGCTCCGCCGCGGAAGTCACCAGCGCGAGCACCGAGCTTTCAAGGCTGTAATGCAGGGCCACCAGGTCGCCGCAAGCGTGCTCGCAGCGTCCCAGCGGGCGCGGCATATTGAGATACTCCGCCCAGCGTTCGCGTTCGTCGGCAGATGAGGTGCTTTCGTGGGTGTCGACGAATTGCAGCAATTGCACCGTATTGCGTGGAGACAACACGATTTTGGCATGGCCAAGGTATTGCCCATCGCGCTCGACACGCACGACCAGCGGCACATCGAAAAAATGTTCGCGAAAATCGGCCGGCATGGACTCGGCCTGATCCAACAGATGGGCAGAGGTCAATGCGGCTGCGCCGGCACACGCCGATTTCCCGAGTCCAAGCAGAATGGCGCCGGTAAGTAGGCGCCGACGAGCTTGCATGAGATGTTACTCCCTGAAAGGGAGCACCGTTGCGCTCCCTTATGTCACACGATGAAAAAACGAAACACGGTGACGGTCAGAGTGCTTTGGGCGCGACCGATTCGAACATCATGATGACGGTGCCCTGATACGTGCCGCTCGTATACGTACCGCTTGAAGGGGCCACAGCGCTGATATTCAGCCCGACATTGCGACCGGCTGCCGCTTCGGTTGGATTGGCGATCACTGCGCCGTTGCTTGCGCCGACGCCCAGCTTTTGTCCTGCAACGGCAACGTCGAGTGCGACAGAGTCGCCACCGCTGACCATCTCGGCGGGATTGCTCAGGTAAGCCTTGATTTCGCCCAGCCCACTCTTGACCTGCAATTGCTGGACGATCGGCTTTGGAGCCTGCGTAGCAATATCCCACTGCATCTGCTGGACCCTGCCGCCCCAGTCGCCGACGGGGGATACCTGCAGGCCGCCTGGCGTGGGAATTTGCGCGAGGACTTCGACAGTGATCGATTGTTGCTCCGCCCAGGCCTGACCCGCGGCAAGTGCGGCAACGATGCCTAGCGGCATGAAAAATTGCTTGAGACGCATTGAGAAAAGTTCCGTTTTAGAGCTGTCGCACTGATGACATCAGGGGGGCGGATCGAAGCGAGCGATCTTGCGTGCGCCAGCGAACATGAGGACGAAAATATCCCTGCCCTGCGGCTGCGATGATCGACGGTTCGGATATTTCGCGCCATCGGACCGGGCCTAGCCCACGTAGCAAAAGCTACTCGCAAGACTATTGCTGCGGATGCGCTTACATGGCGATCGGATTACCTTCTGTGACGGCACGGACGCGCGTCGAGCCTTTGTTGCATTGCAGCTTGTAGCCCCGGGCAGCCTTATTATTATCTTAAAATAAGACAATTTGGATGCCTCGCCCTGCCTCGGCGTAAGGCAATGGGGAAAGGGGCCCAGTGAAGGTATCCCGGAGCGACCGCGTTGTTGCGTTTGACCGATAGCGTCTTGAGCGTTGCGATCCTGCCTGAAGTCGGCGGTGGTTTGGCTGCCTTCGAATGGCTCGCACGTGGCGAGACCATTGCTTTGATGCGTCCGTACTCCCCTGCGGACGCAGTCCCCACAGGCTTGCCGGACCCCAACTGGCTGGCCTGCTATCCGCTGCTGCCGTGGAGCAACCGTATCGGGGACGGCGGTTTCGTCTCGGAAGGTCGCCGTGTCGCACTTGCCCTCAATCGTCGCGACGACGCCTTTCCGATCCACGGCAGCGGTTGGCAGCGAGCTTGGCAGGTCGAGGAGCATGCTCCCCATGCCGCCTTGTTGACCTTGCAAGAAACGCAGCCCGAGGGTTACAGCTATCGGGCAAGCCAGCGGTATGCGTTGGACGATTCGACATTGCGGGTGGACTTGAGCATTACCAATACCGGCGACTGGACCATGCCGTTCGGCTTGGGGCTGCATCCGTTTTTTCTGCGCCACGGCGAAGTGCTGCTGCGGGCACCGGCGGGCAAGGTATGGATCAACGACGGGCATACGCCGATGCCGGTGGGGCAGGTCGAGGTGCCGGAGGCATGGGATTTTCGCGATCTGCGGCTACTGCCTGACGAAGGCGTCAATCACGCATTCCAGCCTTGGAACGGCGAAGCGGATATCGTTTGGCCGCAGTTGGGGCTGCGTCTCCGCCTGCATGCGCAAGCGGATACCTTTGTGCTGTATACGCCAGAAGACGGTGATTTCTTTTGTTTCGAACCGGTCGATCATCCGATCAACGCGGTACATCTTCCGGGCGGCGCGGTAGCCAACGGGATGACCGCGCTGAGGCCAGGGGAAACCCTGTCGCGACGTTTCGTCTTCGAAGTGATCGACGAAGACGCCTAACTAATAGCATTCGACGAACGAACAGCCAACAAGGGGTAGCGGTGAAGCGAATCAGAGCGTTGATGGTGGCCGGCTTACTGCTTGTCGGCAGCAGTTTCACAGAAGGCCATGCGGCGGCATCGATCCGCTATGACGCCGCGCAGCGGGTGTTCCGCATCGACGCGGGGCAGGTGACCTATGCCTTCGGGATCAACGGCGATGGTGCGGTACAGACGCTTTATTGGGGTTCGCGCCTTGCCGCCGAAGATGCGCTTGCCGTGGCCGTGCCGCCCAAGTCGCGTTCGTCGTTCGACCCGCCCGGTGCCAATACACCGCAGGAATACGCCGGCTGGGGTGGCCCGATCACCGTCACGCCGGACCTCAAGCTGCATTTCGCCGACGGCAATCGTGACGTGATTCTGCGTTACGACAGTCACCGGATCGCCGGCGACGGCCTGGATGTGCGTCTGCGCGATGCGGCAGCCAAGGTCAGCGTGGATCTGCATTACAGCGTGGATCCGGACACGGGTATCGTCGGGCGTTCGGCGCGCATCGAAAACCAGTCGACACAAGTGCTGACCATCGATAGCGCGGCGGCAGCGAGCTGGAACCTGCCGCCGGCCGCAGATTACTCTCTGCGTTACCTCACGGGCACCTGGGCCAGCGAATGGCATCTGCGTACACGCGCTGTGACACCGGGTGCAACGGTACTGGAGAGCCGGCGCGGCTCGACAGGCGATGAGAACAATCCGTGGTTTGCCATCGAGCGCGGTGGCGAGTGGAACGAATCGCATGGCCGCGTCTGGTTCGGCGCGCTTGCCTGGAGTGGTTCGTGGAGCATCCGCATCGACCAGGATATTCTCAATCAGGTGCGCATTACGGGCGGCTACAACCCGTTCGATTTCGCCTACCGCCTCAAGCCGGGCGAATCGCTGCAAACGCCGGTGTTCTATGGCGGCTATACCAGTAACGGCATTGGCGAAGCGTCGCGCTTGATGCATGCCTTCCAGCGCCAGCGCATTCTGCCGCAGGCGCCAAAACCAAAGTTGCGCCCGGTGTTGTACAACTCCTGGGAAGCCACCGAATTCAAGGTGACCGAGCCCGAACAGGAGCGGCTTGCCGAGAAGGCGGCTACGCTCGGCGTGGAGCGCTTCGTCATCGACGACGGTTGGTTCGGCGCCCGCAATAGCGATCATGCGGGGCTTGGCGACTGGACGGTTAACCGGGAGAAGTTTCCGAACGGCCTGAAGCCACTGATCGACAAAGTACATGGACTGGGGATGAGTTTTGGCATCTGGGTCGAGCCGGAGATGGTCAATCCCGACAGCGATCTTTATCGGAAGCATCCGGATTGGGTGCTCAACTTCGATGGCCGTCAGCGTAGCGAAGGGCGCAATCAGCTAGTACTGAACCTGGCGCGAGAGGATGTGCGCGAGTATGTCTTCGACGTGCTCGATCGCCTGCTCAGCCAAAACGACATCCAATTCCTCAAGTGGGATTACAACCGCAACTGGTCCGAGCCAGGCTGGCCGCAAGTGGCACCGGAAGATCAACAGAAGGTTTACGTGGTCTACGTGCAGCACCTCTACGACATTCTTCGGCGCTTGCGCGCGAAGCATCCCGGCGTGGAGATCGAATCGTGTTCCGGCGGCGGTGCGCGCGTGGATCTGGGCATCATGGGCCTGACCGACGAGGTGTGGCCGTCGGATAACACCGATCCGTCCGATCGCCTGTCGATCCAGGATGGTTTCTCCTACGCGTATGCCCCGGCGGTGATGATGTCCTGGGTGACCGGTTCGCCCAATTGGGTCAATGGTCGGCAGACGTCGCTGGATTTCCGCTTCCTGTCTTCGATGCAGGGCGGTTTGGGCATCGGCGCGAAGATTCTGGAGTGGACGCCGGAAGAGGATGCGACGGCCAAGCATTACATCGCGGCATACAAAGACATTCGCGCCACGGTGCAGCAGGGGCGGCTATATCGCTTGCTTTCGCCGCAGGAGCGCGCGCCGTACTCGGCGACCGAATCCGTGGCGACCGAGGGCGGGCAGGCTGTGCTCTTTGCTTTCTTGCGACAAGGGCAGGAAGCGCAGGCGTATCCGACCTTGTTCCTGCAAGGGCTGGATGCGAAGGCGCGGTATCGGTATCGAACGATTCATGGCCAGGTTGCCGCAGGCACCCCTGAAGTGGCGAGCGGAGCCTACTGGATGAATCACGGCATCGATGTGCTGCTGCGTACCGATATGGATGCGGCAGCGCTGGTATTCGAGCGCGTAGGGAACTGAGGCGCCGCTTCCCTCACCCAGTCCTCTCCCCTGGCGAAACCGTGGGAGAGGACGCTGGCTGGCAAGCACGAAACACTGAAGCCCGCCTCAGTCTCCCTGGGAGCGGACCAGGGCGGCCGGCGCTCTTGCCCCTTACTTTCCTGACTGTTGCCGCCGAATATTGCTACGCGAATCGGCCACCATCTTGATCATCGCCTGCCGCGCCACCTCGGGCTGCTTGCGGCGGATGGCCTCGTACACCTTGAAGTGCTGCGGCAAGGCATTCTTGAAGTTGGCCGAGTTACGGGCCGACAGCACAAAATACGTACCTAGCGCCGTTTCGATGACCGAAAACAGCGACGTCAGCAATTCGTTGTTGGTGGCCTTGAGCATGGATTCGTGGAAGGCCAGATCGGCGACCGTCCAGGCGTCGAGATCTTCGGCGGAGGCCATGGCCTCGTAGGCCACTTCGAGCGCAGTCAATTGCTCTGGACTGCGCCGCCGTGCCGCGGTAGCGGCCGCTGCCGGTTCGATGATCTCACGCATTTCCACCAGCTTATCGACAAAGCTGTCGGTGGGCATGGAGGCGCAGCGCCAGGCCAGTACGTCGGCGTCGAGCTGGTTCCAATGGGTTTCGTCACGCACGCGCGTGCCGGTCTTCTGGCGGGATTCGATCAAACCCTTGGCCGAGAGCACCTTCATCGCTTCACGTAGTGCGGTCCGGCTGACATTCATGCGCTCGGCGAGGATCTCTTCTCGCGGTAGGCTTTTGCCCGCTGCCAGCTCGCCACTGACGATCAGTCGCCCCAGTTCCTGGATGACCTGATGGTGGAGATTACGCACGGCGCCGAGTTTCACCATTCGCTTTTGCTTCCTTTGGCGTCCCATCGTGGGACAGCGGCATCAATTTGTCATACAAATAGCCGATAGGCCGTTTTATAACAGGTTGAATAACAGGCGTCACTATTCTTTACGAAAGTGATCGAGTTGGCGATATGCCGCGCCGCCGCCTGCCCCGGCCGGGGCCGAACAAGGTAAAGTCCCAGCCGATGGCGCGATGGACCAGGGGCGCCTTCAGTGGATCCAAGGAGATTGGCATGTCCGCACAGGGATATTTGCGGGCCCAGCTAGGCCCGTTCGTGTTTTTTATGGCGACGGTGACGACGGTGGGCGGTTTGCCCGCTGTGGCCGTTGCCCGTTCTGCTTCCACGTCCGACAAGGAGACTTACGTGATGACCCAAGGGATTGAGCCCGCGCAGTCGAGTATTACGGCGCAGCAAGCCTTGCAGAGGCTGCTGGACATGCTTCGCCAGAGCAAAAGCATCGAGGATTTCACGCCCGAGTTCATTGGCCATGGCATGGGTGTGAAGGTGACTGCGGTCGATGGCGAAACGTATGGCTATGGCGCCAGGCTGTCGAAGACGTGGGGCTGGGGTATCTCGCGGGAGAATTCGAGCGTTACGGGCCCTCGCATCGACTTCGGTTTCAGCAGCCTGCCGGGCAGCGACGCACCGGCCACCGAGGTTTGCCAGCTCGACTACGACACGTTCACCGCCGAGCTGGAGGCGATGGGGTTTGCGCGCAAACCAAGCTACGGCAAGCAGGGCCTGATCCTGCAGGAAAATTTCGATCGTCCGCATTTGCACATTGAAGTACTGTCGCAGGCGGAGCATTCGCATACGCAAGACGGCGTCGAAAACCGGGCTTGCGTGAAGAGCGTGATTATCAGGTAAGCGAAGGAGCGCACCATGGCTGTTTATTCCCCTTATCCGTCGCCGGCAACGACGGCGCCTACGCCTGCGCGTCCATCGCCGGCATTGACGCCCCAGGCCAATGCGATCATTAACGCCTACGGCAACGATCCGAGCGTAGGCTCGGATCGCGCAGGCACGCTACGCAGCGTGATTTTGGCATCGCCCGTATTGACCGCGGAATTCAATCGCTCGGTGGCGGACGGTCACGTGCGAAACATTGCGCCACTGACCAACCCTCATGCTGGCGGCGAATACGAATTCGGCACTCGTACGATCTCCTTGCCGGCGACCATGTTCGATCGGCCGGCCTATGGGAGGTACGACGCGAATGAAGCCACCTTCACACTCGCGCATGAGCTGCAGCACAGCTTCAACAGCACGGCGACCCGACAGGCTTATACGAGGTTTGAGGACGGCCTGCGGGAAGTTGCCAAGTCGTCATCGCGCGATCACGACTACACCGCGCCCATCGGCAATCTGATTCAGGCTTACCGCCGCGATGAAGCCGGTGCGGAAGTTGCCGGCTGGAATGCCATGGTCAGCGCGGCGAGTCAGCAGCGAGGCGGTGGGACGCCCACGCTGAAGGAGATCTACCAACGCCATCCTGGACGGATGGACGACTTCATCGATGTCGACCGTACCCGCGTGCCGCCCACGTACAGCTTGAAGCCCAATCTTCAGGTCAACCCGGACATGACGATGACGGCCTCGCCGCACAATCTCGACGGCATGGGGCAGAACTTCTTCGACAAGGCCCGGCCGAAAGGCGGTCTTGGGCAAAGCGGCACGGCCGATTACCCCAATTATTACGGTGCGTACGCCATAGGGGTCGCCGCGCAGTACGAACAATTCTTCAATCGGCCGCAACCGGGCGTGACACCACCGGAGATGAGCATAGATCTGGCCAAGTTACATTTGTCGCAGGAAACGATGGAAGGCGCAGGCATCGACCTTGGAAATGCTCAGTCGATGTCGTTCAAGGACAAGAGCACCAACCCGCCGACGACGCAGTGGCTGCAGCACACGGCCGACGGGGACGCGTATGAGCCGGCCATACCGCCGAACGCGGATTCATCGCGCTTGTTGCACGTGCCGCCAGATCTGGACCATCCAGGCCATCCCGATCATGCGCTGTACCAGCAGGCGCGCGATGCGGTTCACCGGCTCGACGCGCAACAGCATCGAGCGCCCGATCGGTGCAGCGACAATCTGGCTGCAGCGCTGACAGTGGCGGCGCGGCGCGATGGCCTGCAGCAAGTCGATCACGCGGTGCTGAGCGACGATGCCGCGCGCACGTTTGCGGTGCAGGGCGATTTGAATTCGCCATTCAAGCAACTGGCCGAGGTACAGACCGCGCAGGCCGCCCATATGTCGATCGCGCAAAGCAGCCAGGCATGGGAATCGATGCAAGCGGGCAATCCGCAGGCTTTGCAGTCGGCCAAGCAGCAACAGGAACAATCGCCGTCGCCACAAGGACAGCAGACCGCACCGGCGCAGCGTCACTAGCGGATAGTCCGATTCTGTCGGCAGCCATAAACACCCTCACCGTCACCCCGGCGAACGCCGGGATGGCGGTGAGGACGGCTCAGCGAGCTTTTCCTCAACCCTCTTCGGGTGTTTCGCTTAGTGCCTTCGGCTTGCGCCCACGTCGAGGCTTGTTCTGCGAAGCGGCGATGAGTTGCTCAAGATACGCAATGCCTTCCTCCGGCGGGAAGAAGGCCACGACGTCGGCAACCGTCAATTCGTAACGGTCGCGGAAAGCCAGGAACTCGGCGCGGATCATGGCAAGGCGTTCTGCGGCAGCAGCCTTCTTGCTCATGCGTTTGACTGGCGCAGGCGGAGCCACAGGCTCCGGCGCGGGCACAGGTGCCGGAGCGGGAGCCGGTGGTTTGTTCCCGCTGCGTTGCGCGATTTCGCGCTCCAGCGCAGCGAGCTCCTCCTGGAATTGGCGGAAAGGGTCTTTCGGGAGTGGCATGCGTTGAGGCAATAAAACGATCCGGGGTGCCCATTCTTGCATGGTGCCCGCTCCAGCGGGCATCCCAGGGCGAAACTTCGGACCAGTTTTAAGTCGATTGGGCCGCACCGCCGCCAAAATGTCGCCCTGCGTGACGTTCCTCACGCAATCGGCTGGCGTGCGCGGCCAGCAAATCGCCCCGTGTCAGCATGCCTAGCACAGATCGGTCGTCCTTGCCGTCGACAATCACCAGGCGGCCGATATCGGCTTCGACCATATGGTCGGCAGCTTCGCGCAAGGTATGGGTAGGCGAAACGACTTGTGGCGGACGCCGGATCAGGCTGGCAATAAGTGTCTCGTCAGGTATCCCCGGTGCGAGTAGATCGCGACGGGTGAGCACACCGATCAGACGATTGGCATCGTCGACGACCGGATAGCCTTGGTGACGCGCTTCGACGGTATCGGTAGCCAGCCAGGCGCGTACCTCGGCGCTGGTTTGCGTCGCAAGCAAGGTCACCGCCGGGCGAGTGCCCGCATCGCGTACGAGGATGCGGTCAAGATGATCGGCGGCATATTCGCTCGGCACACGCACGCCGCGCCGCGCGATTTTCTCAGTCATGATGGTGTGATGCATCATCAAGCCGGAGACGAGGTAGGCCGCGGCGCAACCGCCGAGCAGCGGCAATAGGCCATGCGGTTGCTGGGTGGTTTCGAAGGCGAATACCACGGAGGCGAGGAACGCGCGCGAAGCGCCGGCGAACATTGCCGCCATGCATACCAGCGCGGCGATACGCGCATCGACATGCAGCCACGGCGCCCAAGTGACGAGCAACAGGCCAGCCGCACCGCCGAGCGTGCCGCCGATCGTGAAAAGCGGCGCCAGCGTGCCGCCGGAGGTGCCGCTACCGAGCGCGATCGACCAGGAAATCAGCTTGCAGACACATAGCGAGAGCATAGCGGCAAGACCGAACTGGCCAGCTAGAGCGCCGGCAATATTGCTATAGCCCACGCCCAGCGTCAGCGGCGCGAAATAGCCGATCGCGCCGACCGCAATACCGCCCAGCGCCGGCCACCACATCCAGTGGATCGGCAGCTTCTCGAAGGCGTCTTCGATGGCATAGGTCAACTTGGTGACACCGACGCTGATCGCACCGATGCCGGCGCCCAGAAGAATATAGACGGCCAAGGCCAGCAGCCCCGGCGATGCCATGTCGGGCATCGGGAACATGGGCGCGCTTCCTTCGAAGACGATTCGCATACCGGTCGCCGCCACCGTAGCCAGAGCTACCGGGATGAGCGAGCGGGCGCGGCGTTCGAACAACAATAGTTCGATCGCCAGCAGCACGGCCGAAACCGGGGCGCAGAACACCGCCGCCATGCCGGCGGCCGCGCCTGCAGCGAGGAGAGTCTTGCGCTCGTCGGCAGTGACGCGGATCCACTGTCCGAGCAGGGAGCCGAGTGCGCCGCCAGTGGCGATGATCGGCCCCTCGGCACCGAACGGACCGCCGGTGCCGATCGCTATCGCCGAGGAGACGGGTTTGAGCCAGGTGATGCGCGGAGGAATACGGCTCTCGTTGAGCAGAACCTGCTCCATCGCCTCGGGAATGCCGTGACCGCGGATCGCCCGTGAACCCCAGCGCGCCATCGCGCCGACGATCAGGCCGCCGACAACCGGAATAACGACGACCCATAGTCCAAGGCGGTGTCCGGCGGGGCTGACAAAGGCCGTGCTGATGCGGCCATAGAACGCCAGGTTAGTCACCAGGCCAATGAGTGCCGTCAGCAGTTCCGCGATCAGTGCCGCGGCTATGCCCAAGAGCATGCTGGCCAGGGCGATCCAAAGCACGCGACGGTCCAGCGGGCGGAATTGCCGCGGCATGTGGGCAGCGGCAAGCGCGGGATCCAGCGACGGAGCAAGCGGCACCGCCGCACGGCTGTGCGGTTCGTGAGACATTTCAGACATGGGAGCAATACACGAATGAGAGCCGCGCAAGGTTACGCGCTTGCGCGTCCGATAGCTGGCTGGAAAATGAACAGGGGTTGTGTCGTCCAGCCCGTAAACTTGGACGCTTGCCTTACTCGGATCCCCGATGACTGCTCCTGTCGCCGCGCGTGTCGTGCTCGATACCAATGTTTGCCTGGACGCTTTTGTTTTTGGCGACCGCCATGCGGGCACCTTGTTGCGCGCTTTGGAGCGTGGTGCTGTGACGGGCTGGATCGACCGCGCCTGTCGCGACGAGTGGCTGCGTGTCATTGCCTATCCGCAATTCGCGCTCGACGATGAAGCGCGTCGCGAAGCCACCGTACGGCTGGACCGGTGCCTCAGGCTCCTGCCCGACGAGCAGCGTGCAAGGCGTGAGATCAAACTGCCATTGTGCAAGGACGGCGACGATCAGAAATTCATGGAGCTGGCACTGGCCGCGCAGGCGCAGTGGTTGATCAGCAAGGATAAGGAACTGCTCAAGCTCGGTCGCCGTACCTGGCGCGACGCGGGGTTTGCGATCGTGACGCTGGTCGATTGGGACAGCCGGTTCACGCTGGTTTGATCGCATGGCGGCGATGCTTGCCGCTTGTACGCTTTGGTGGAGCAGCAGCATGAAACCGATTCTGCTGGTAGGGCTTGGCTTGGTACTGGCCGGTTGCGGCACGGCTTCGCAACACGATACAGCGATCAAGGATGCGGTGGCCAACCGCATCTTTCTCTATCAATCGCCTAACGATGGCGATGCCACATTGACTATCGTCCGCGCCAACGGGTTGTTTGGCGGTGGCTGTTCGAGCCGGATCAGTATCGACGATAAATTTGCCGCCGATCTGGAAATCGGCGAGCAAGCGACCTTTCATGTGCCCAGTGGCCAGCACACGCTGGGTCTGGAAAGTTCCGGTGCATGCCAGACCGGGCCAGTGCGAGTCGATGCCGATGTCAGCGCCGGCCAGAGCCAACAGTACGCCATTAACGCGCGTGGTACCGCGCTGTCATTGGCCGATCGACGTTAAGGCGCTTTCGCGACCTGGCCGCCGGTGGCATCGCACTTCAAATAGCGCGAACCGCCGAGCCAGCGGCGGTCGGGGTAGTAGGAGAATACGTATTGCCCTTCCTTGAGCGTATCGATCAGCCGATGCGCCACGGCCGGGCGCACCGCCGGACAGCCTTCGCTACGACCCAGGCGGCCTTGCCGACTGGCCATCTGGCCGTTGACGTAGGTGGCCCCATGGATCACCAGCGCGCGGTCGAACGCGCGGTCGTTGACGCCGGGTTCCAGCCCGTTCATGCGCAGCGAATAACCGTTTTTGCCGTCGTACGTATTGAGCGTGCGGAACAGGCCGAGACTGGATTCGAAGCTATCGGGCCGATTGGAGAATTTCGTCGCCATGTTCTCGCCCGAGTTGCGCCCGTGCGCGACCAGTTCGTTGAACAACAATCGGCGGCGGGTCAGGTCGAACACCCACAGGCGCGGCTCCGTGGACGGACGCGAATAATCGATCACGGCCAAACGGTCGGAAGCTGGCAGGCCGCTGGCGACCGCGCAATCGGCGGCCTTCAGGGCAAGCCCGAGTACATTCGGATCGACGCGGGGAGCCTGGCGAGACAAAGCGTCGAGCAGGCTCGATTCGGCAGCGTGGGCGCGTGGAACGCAAAAAAACAGCGGTACAAGCGCCGCAATAAACGCGGCGTAGCGTAGTGATCGCACCATGGTACTTCAGGCGGAAGAACAAGGTCTGCATCCTATCAAGGAACTGTTAATTCTTCGTTGGATCATGTATTTAACAGTCCCAGAGGGTCTTGCACGCCGCGAATCGGCAAGAGCGGGCGAGCTCGGCCGTAGGAAACGGAGAGGAGGAGGCGGATGCCACTGCGGGCAGGTGTAAGCGTGGCCATGGCGATAGGGCTGATGCTGGTCGCCGGCCTGCGACCGGCGGCCGCCCAGTCGCTCGATCCGGTGGGCGAGGCCCTACATCGTCGCATCGTCGCCATCAGTACTGCTCAGGCCGGTACGTATGGACTGGGGCGTGGATCGATCGTGTTCTATCAGCAGCGCATGGATCGTCCGATATGGACATCCGCAGCTCTCGACCAATTGTTTGCCGCACTCGAGGATCTGCGCAGCGATGGGTTGGATCCGAGCGAATACGGCTTGAGCCAGCTCCAGTGGCAGCGCATGTCGATCGATAGCGGCGACGTTTCGCCCGACAGTCTGGCCTTGCTCGATTTGCGTGCGACCGACGCCTATCTCACCGCGCTGACGCATTTGTATCGCGGCAAGGTCGATCCGGGCACGCTGGACGTGCATTGGAACTACGACGCGCGACCTTTGAACCTGATCGAAGGCTTGAACATGGCACGCGCTGCCGTCGAGCAGAACGATATTGCCGGCGTGTTCGACAGGGCGCGGCCGCAGCATCCGTTGTACAACCGCCTGCGCGCCGCACTGGCATCGATGCGTCAACAGGCAGAGCAAGGCGGCTGGCCTGAGATCCCCGACGGCCCCAGCTTGAAGCTGGGTATGAAGGATGCACGCGTACCTGTGTTGCGTGAGCGCCTGACGATCGGCGGTTATCTGACTGGCAACATGGACGAAGGCGATCGTTACGACGCGACGCTGCAAGACGCGGTCAAACGCTTTCAACAGGATCAGTCGTTGGAAGACGATGGCCATTTGGGCCCGTCCACACGGCGCGCGCTGAACGTGCCGGCCGAGGCCCGGGTGCAGCAACTGCGTGTCAACCTGGAGCGTGCGCGCTGGCTGCTGCATGAGGTGCAGGGTGAATTCGTGCTGGTGGATATCGCCGGTTACAAGATCGCTTATTACCGCAACGGCGAAGCGATATGGAACGCTCGCGTGCAAGTAGGCAAGCCATATCGCAGCACACCGGTATTCAAGTCGAAGATCACCTATCTCACGCTCAACCCTACCTGGACGGTGCCGCCGACGATCTTCAAGGAAGACATGTTGCCCAAGGTGCGCCGCAACCGGGGTTATCTGGCGGCGAATCGCATCCGTGTACTCGATAGCGAAGGCCACGCCGTCAGTGTGGGCAGCGTGGACTGGGATCGCCCGCGTGGTGTCGTGTTGCGACAGGATCCGGGGCCAGGCAATTCGCTGGGACGCCTGGTTATACGTTTTCCCAACCCGTACGCCATTTATTTGCACGATACGCCGCACCAGAATCTGTTCGAGCGTGGGCAGCGCGCCAACAGTTCCGGTTGCATCCGTGTGGAGCGGCCACGCGAACTGGCGGAGTTGTTGTTGGACGATCCGGAAAAATGGAATCGCGAGGCAATCGACAAGGCGATCGATACGGTCAAGACGCAATCGATCGTGCTCAAGCGTCCGGTACCGGTGTTGCTGGCCTATTGGACCGTGGCCTTAAGGGATGACGGTCGACCGAGCTTTCGCCAGGATATCTACGATCGCGACGATATCACGCAGATGGCGTTGGACCAGCGGCGCATTTCGCCGTTATCGCCTTGGCTGTTGCCGGAGTCGCCATGAGCGGCGGCGCGTTGGAATGGGTTTCCGTGTATTGCCCGTACTGCGGCGAGCCGTTGGACTTGGCGATCGATACGTCGTTGGATGTGCAGCACTACATCGAGGATTGCCAGGTGTGTTGCCGGCCGATGGTGGTGCGGGTCGCGGTGAGTGAAGAAGGTGAGATCGAGGTGGGTGTCGATCGTGAGGGTGGGGATTGAAGGCTGGGAAGAGCCCTCTCACCCCAACCCTATCCCCGATGAAGCCAGGAGAGAGGAGCAGTCCGCGCAAGTGCGAAGTATTGAGGCTCGCCTCCGTCAAGCTCCCTCTTCCCAGGCTCTGCCGGGGGAGAGGGCGGGGACGAGGCGGAAGCTTTTAACCCACCGCACTGATCGGAATCAGATCGAACAACGTACGCGAATCCATCACGTCCACTTCCAGCCGATCCATGCGCGCGCGCGTGGCGATATCGGTTTCCGGTGTGACCGGTCGCGTCAGATCCCACAGGACATGAGTCTTGAATCCGATGTCGACAGCATCCTGCGCCGTCCACAGCACGCAGACATCGCGCGCCAGGCCGCAGACATAGACTTCGAAAATGTTCCGGTCGCGTAGCCAGCCGGCCAGGCCGGTACTCGGTCGTGTACCGCTGGGGCCATGGTTTTCGCGGAAGCCGCTGTAGGAATCCACGCGCGGGTCGTTACCCTTGCGCAGTACCAGATCCACCGGTGACCAATCGACGGCCGGATGGAGTTCGGCGCCTGGCGTTCCCTGGACACAATGGGCCGGCCACAGCGTCTGCGCGTGACCATAGAGCGGAATCCGCTCGAACGGCTGACGATTGGCATGCGAGGCGGCGAATGAGACATGGCCTCGCGGGTGCCAATCCTGTGTCGCAACAACATGCCGGAACAAGCCGGTCTTGAGTAGGCTGGCAATGCCCGGGACGATGGCATCGCCCTCATGGCACGCCAGTGGGCCACCGGGCATGAAGTCCGGTTGCACGTCGATAACGATCAATGCGGCATGTTCGCTGATGAACTGGCTCATGGTCGCAGCATGCTCAGGTCTTGGGGGGTCTTCGAATTGTGGCTGCCCGTCGGCCTTTAAAGTCTAGCGAACCCTGGCCCTGGCGGAGTGTGATGGGGTGGACTGCAAAGTTGTGCCAGACGCCACGTATTCAGTTTTCAGTCCTGATGCGTTTTGCTATCCGTAAGCCTGCCACGCCCCAGGCATAATGGGCGGTCTCCCTTCAGGTAAGCGCAAGGCAATGCATTACGACCAATCGTGGATGGGCTACGGCACCATCGGCGGCCTACAGGCCGGCATGATCGCCATGATCGTGGGTATGCTGGTGTTCGGGGCGTTCCATGCCATAGGCAAGCGGCAAGGCTGGCACTACGGTGCCCAGTTCGGCTGGTCCTACGTGGTGACCGTGGCGCTGGCCGCCGGCGGCGACTTGCGCGACCTGTTTTACTTCAATTACGGGCAGTTGCAGTCCATTCAACTGCTCAAGGTCAAGCTGGCCGAAGTCCACGATCCGGACAACATCGGCACCCGGGTGTTCTTCGATCTGGTCGGCGCAGGTGTCGGCTTGTACGTCGGGTGGCTGCTGATCGATATGGTGGGGCGACGCTGGCGCTCGGGTCTGCGAAAATAGGCCTCGCCCCCGGCGCGTCGCGCCTCGTTGCATCGATCCCATCCATGTCCAGCCCCGATACCGAGACGGTCGGCCAGGCGCAGTTGACGCTGCGCATCGTGCGGATTGTCAGTTTTACCTTCTTCGCCTATCTGACGATCGGCCTGCAGTTGGCGGTGTTGCCGCCTTTTGTACATGACGATCTGGGTTATGGCGCGGTCTTGGCCGGTTTGGTCATCAGCACCCAGTATGTGGCGACCCTGATCAGCCGTGGCTTTGCCGGACGTACTTCGGACGTGGCCGGTCCCAAGCAGTCGGCCTTGATCGGCATGGCGGCTTGCGGAGCCAGCGGCTTGTTGCTGGTGGG
>NZ_DATCRY010000286.1:0-4016 GCF_036568765.1 Dyella sp.
CGCCTGCATGGGCAGGGCAAGTTCAATGAAGCTGCGACCGCGCGAGCCGGTCAGGGTCTCGAAGCCGTACGGGACACGGCCGTGACCGACGCGAAAGCGACCGAAGTCTTTATCGAACAGCCAGGAAGTTTGCGCGGTGAACGTAACGTCCAGCCAGCGGTGCGACTGGAATTCGTGGTAGATGAAGATGGACCATCGGTCCTTTGCGGTCAGCCGTGCGCCGAATTCCTTGCGACGGATGGCTTGCGCGCTCTGATCGTGCGAGCGGTTGAAGTCATAGGCATAGTTACCCGTGGCCCGAAGACGCAGGTCGCCCCAATCGACCGTGGGCGACCAGCCATCCGCATTGCCCCAGGCGACGCAGGGGAGCAGCCAGAGTAATCCGGCGCGAAACTTCCTTGTCATGCTGCTTCCGATGACGCATGAGACTTAGTCAAGATCGTAGCGGACAGCCAGATCGGGACTATCCGACTCGCGCGTGGAAGGGCTGCGATTTTGGCCTGTTGCGGTGCAAGCTCAGGCTTACGCAAAGTACCTGATGTCGTTTACGTTGCGCCGCAGCAAAAGACGATACGTTAGGCCGGCGTACGCGATGCGGCGATCGCCTGGAATATTTGGCGCACATAGTCCAGCAACGCAGGCGTGACGAACGAACCGGCCAACAGTTCGGGCTCGTTTTCATGCGCTTGTCGGAAGCGCCTATGGGTAGCCGGATCGTCGCCGGCATAGCCGCGAAACAACTCCAGCCAGCGCTGCGCCAATGTCATGGCCGCCGGTGCGTCGGCTGGCGTACCAGCCGCGATTTCGCGCTGAAGTGCGGCGATCAGCGGCGGCCAGTCGTCCATCTGATCGAGGTAATGCGCGCGAGCGAAGGCCAATTCCTCGGGCGTGAGGTATCGGGCGTAGATCGCCATGCGGGCCTCCATGACTGCTCGCCGTACGAAGCGATGAACTTCGGGCGTGATACGGCTCAAGGCCTGCAGCGCAGGTTCCTGGGTATACATCTTGTCCAGGCGATTGAGAAAGTCGGCGTTGCCGCCGGTGTCACGGCCGAGCATCGTCATCCAGCGTAGCGCGAGGATCTGCGCCTCATGGGCATCGGGCGGAGTGCCACGGTCGACCAGGCTTTGTATCATGCCGACCATCGCGACCCATTCGGCTTGGGAGTCGGCCTGGGTCAGCATCGGGAAGCGTTGCAGTTCTTCGGGAGAAAAATACTTTTCGTACATGGTCATCAGTTCCAGCGTATCCAGCCAATGGGCCAGGTCGGGGGACTGTCCAGTGACTAATTGCTCACGCAGCGCGATCAACTGGCGCTTGAGGCGCTGTGCTTGGGTCAGCTCGCATTCGATCTGCGCGAGCTGGCGGTCGATCACCTCGGTGAGCGGCATATCGGACCCGGACAGGGCGGTACCGATGTCGGCCAGCGACAGCCCCAGGCGGCGTAGTGCCTGGATGCGGTGCAGGCGTTCGATGTCCTGGCGGCCATACAGCCGATAGCCGGCATCGGAGCGCGATGAAGGAACCAGCAGACCGATCGCGTCGTAGTGGTGCAACGTGCGCACAGTCAACCCGCAACGCTTGGCCAGTTCGCCGACGCTCAACAGCATGTGGTGCTCCTCCATCGTGGCTGGAGCGATAACTTATGGGCTGACGTTACGTGAGGGTCAAGGGGCTGAGCTAATCGAGTTGATAGGAGAAGCTCAGACCGTACCGGGGGTAGTTGTTGCCTGGGATATGGTTGCCGATCGCCTGGGCAGCAGAGAAATCCACGCTGTAGTGCTTGCCGTCGCTCAGGCGCAGGCCGAGCGCGGCCGTGCGCAAAGTATCCAGGGGCAGTTCGGTACCGTGCAGATAGACACGGGAAATCTGCGCGACAGCGTATGGGGTCAGCGACCTCAGCCAGGATAGTCGGGCGACGAAAGGGCGGTTGAGTTCCGCCGATGCGCCCCAGCCACTGTCGCCGGAAATGCTGCCGGGATCGTAGGCGAGGCCGAAGCGCGGTCCGCCGAAGCTGATCTGTTCGCCCGAGGGCAAGTGGTTATGGCTGTACTGTCCGGTGACGCTGAGCACGGTACCCCAGTGCTTGCCCCAACTGTCGCTTTGCGTGGCGGTGATGCCGTAGCGAGTAAAGCGGGTGTCGGTCAGCTGGTTGGCAACGACAGGCACGTTGCTCAAGGTTTCGGACTGAGCGCCGAGGATGTTCAGGCCCTGGCCGATGTTCATGCTGAGCTTGCGGACGCGTCGCGCGCTGGCTTCCACGAAATCGAGGTCCATATGCAGCACCCGCACACGCGTGCGCAACTGCAGCGACACGCCGGTGAGATTGTTGAAATACATATCGTCCTGGTTGGAGCCGTACAGGCCGAGGCCGGCAACCAGGCTGCGCGCAGGACTGAGCAGGATCGGATACGTGAAACCGCCACCCAGGCGATCCTGGCGCAGGCGATGGCGCAGGTAGGCAGGCAGGGCGTTGTCGTCGATGTCCGGGTCGCCATAAAAATGGAAGCCGTCGAGCTTGAGCATCAAGCCGTCCGAGCCAAGCATCTGCGAATAGCCTCCAGCATAGAGTTCCTGCTGTCCGCGGCCGTGAGGATAGATCAGCGAAGCGGTGATCTGCTCGGCCATCGTCGTTATGCCATTGAGCATGCCGTTGATCAGGCCCTGCACACCTGGATGGTTGAAATCGACGCCGCTGCTGGCATTGAAGCGCTTGCGCTGCACGTTCAATTGCAGGCGCGTGGCGCCATCGGTGGTTGTCGGTGCAGGTACGTTCGCGGCGATCTTCGCGCCCGGCAGCATGCCCAGTATCTGCAAGTAGCGTTCGAAAGTAGTGCGCTTGAGCGGGCGGTCGCGGGTGATGTGTGCCGCTATCGCGCGAATCTTGCGTTCCATGTTGCCGGGTGCTCCGGCGATATCGACTTCGGCTACGTAGCCTTCCACCGCCATGACTTGCACGACGCCTTGGTCGAAGCGTTGTCCAGGAATGAAGCAGAACGACAGCGCGTAACCGCGCTGCTGGTAAAGTTTGGTGCAAGCGTCGGCTGCGGCGACAAGTTCGGCGACAGTGACCGCCTTGCCTGTCAGTGGCTTGAACAGAGCGGCGACATCGTTGAAGGGGATCGAGCGTACGCCAGCGATATCTACACGGGTGGGCACGATCTGGCTGGCGAGCAGCGTCTGCAACGCTGTGTTCGATTGCTGCTGCACGTTGAGCGTGATACTCGGTGTCGTGGACGGTGTTTCCACGCGTGGGAGTGTCTGCAATGGGTTAGCAACCGGTGGTCGCGCCTGTCCCCACGCATTGGCGGCCACAATCGCCGCCAATGCCGCACTCAGCCGTTTCCTCATAGGGCTCGCTCCTGCAAGGCGTGACCGTGCGCATGCGGGCACGGCGAGCGCGCAAAGCCTCTTGCGAAGAGGCGGCCTTGCGGCCGCCTCTTTAGTTCGCATCGCTTACTTCTTGTGGCCGCCGAGGATGCCGCCTAAACCGCCCAGCAGGCCGCCTTGGTTCTTGCTATCGCCGCTGCCGCTGTTGCCGCTCAGGCCCAGGCCGCCAACCGCGCCGGTGACACCGGTCAACTCCGCAACGCCGGTCGTAGCGTTTGCTACACCGTTGACGACGGTGTTGAGTGTCTGCGTTACCGGTTGCAAGGGGCCGCTATTGACCGCACCGGTCACGCCGGTACCGACATTCGACACGGCCCCGCCCACCGTGCTTACGACGTTACCTACACCGGTCGTGAGGGGGTTAAGCGGCGCCAGTTCGCCGGTTCCGATGCTCCCAACGGTGTTGCCGACGCCGGTCACCGTCTGACCTGCGCCGACAACGCCATTGCCGGTGCCGGCCAACGTGACAGTCACCGGGTTGGCGATGCTGCCCGATTGTCCCAAGCCTGCCGTAATACCACCGCCAACGGTGCTCACCGCGCCGCCGAGTGTCTGGACCGTGCCGCCGAGCGCTTGCGCGGTCGGGCTGTCGCCTCCGGGCAGCGGTGCGGATGCAATGCCGCCGC
>NZ_DATCRY010000287.1:0-9771 GCF_036568765.1 Dyella sp.
AAACTTGCTTTCTGTGGGAGCGACTTTAGTCGCGACAATCGTGCCTCACCGCAAGTCCTTGTCGCGACTGAAGTCGCTCCCACAACGATAGGATCCGCTTTCGCTATATTCGGGCGATTGAGAGGTTTTTAGACGTTCCCTTTCGTCGCGACAATCGTGCCTTATCGCAAGTCCTGTCGCGACTGAAGTCGCTCCCACAACGATAGGATCCGTTTTCGCTGTGTCCAAGTCATTGACAGGTTTTTCGAGGGAGCAGTGTGCGCAAGTGCGATGTACTGAGGCTTACCTCAGTCGGCTCCCTCTCCCCTGGCTCCGCCGGGGGAGAGGGCTGGGGTGAGGGGGCAGCCTCGCACGCAGAACGCGACGTATGTTTTGTTGGTCGCTCAAATTCGCCGAAGCGGATCGTACGTCGCCCGATAGCTACGCGGAACGACAAACGGCATCATCAACCGCCGCAGACCGTAAGGAAGGCGCGCCGTCTTTGCGAGCCGATCGGTCATTGCCTGCACGTGCCGAACCCGCGATTGCCGCGCATCTTCGAAACGGCGCCCGACCCCGGCGATATCGTCGGATTCAGCCACAAGGCGCGCGAGCGCCACTGCATCTTCCATCGCCAACGCGGCGCCCTGGGCCCACACAGGCGCGGTGGCATGCGCCGCGTCGCCCAGAAGAACGACACGACCTTCGCTCCATCGGTCGAATCGAACTTCCTCGATAGGCGAATGATAGAGATCGTCCGGATGCGCCAAGGCCCACGACAAGGCCGTCCGCACTCTCTCGGGAAAGTCCTTGAACACATCGTGCAGCTTCTGCAGCTCGGTCGCACCGACATCCTCCGACGCCAGCGCCACCCAACCATAGACGGTCCTGTCATCGACGGGCAGAAGGAGGATCATGCCTCGCTTGCCGGTCCATAGCGTCCAGCCATCCACTCCCGGATTGGGCGCCATGAACCGCCAGCTGGCAGAAGCCAGGCGCGATGCGGAGGCGTGTGTCGTTCCCATGAGCGCCTGGCGGACGGTAGAGCGGACGCCATCGGCACCCACCAGCAAAGGTGCAGAGAGTTCGTCGCCGTTGTCCAGCTGGATATACGCGGTGGCAGCGTCCTGGCGAACACCTTTGACGGAACGATTCAGCCGGTTCGCAGAAGCGTCCAGATGCGCACCGAGCATGGCGATGAGATCGGCGCGTCGCACCGCACGAGGCCGCATGGCATCGCTCCAGAAAGCATCTTCATCGATAACGGCAAGAACCCGATCGTCCTGGGCGCGATATTCACGACGGCGCACCGGATGGCCGAGGCGATCGATGTCGGCATGCAGCCCGAGGTTTTCGAGCGCCGCTATGGCATTGCCGGGAAGATTGATTGCCAGCCCCGCGTCCGCTGCGAGCGATCGATGCTCAATCACGATGGATTCGATACCGCGTTGCTTCAGGGCGAGCGAAGTAGCCAAGCCGGCGATACCGCCGCCGGCAATAAGAAGCGGCTGAGAAGTCTCTACTGTCATGTCATCCATCTTTCAACGTTCACGTTTCATCATGAATTATCGCCTTTCAACCGCCCTCCTTGAAGATGTTTCACTCGCGTAATTGATGGCTATCGGCAGCAGTGAGATCGAGATCATAGATTCGCTTGAAATCAGCGATCTTCTTTAGGTTAACTGCTGAGCACGCAACAACGACGCGCACTTGGAAGAAAGCGGCGAAGATCGATGAAATCGAATAAGAAACCGCTGATCGTCCCATATAGGAAAACGGATCCTATCGTTGTGGGAGCGACTTCAGTCGCGACAAGGACTTGCGATAAGGCAGGATTATCGCGACTGAAATCGCTCCTGCAGAAGAGCCGGTTTCAGAGGTTCCCTGATGTGGCCCCACAACGATAGGACCCGCTTTTTTTCCATATCAGCGCGATCTACCTTGCAGTCTCAACAACGGAGACCGGTCGCTTCTATCATGCTGTGATGTTCCATCGTCGGATCGTTCAGGGGATATGGGATGCTGAAGACTTTGGCGATCGCCAACTATCGCTCCATCCGCTCTCTCGTCGTGCCCCTGGGGCGGCTGAATCTGATTACCGGTGCCAACGGCAGCGGTAAATCGAATTTTTATCGCGCTCTACGCTTGCTCGCCGAAACGGCCGGTGGCGGGGTGGTCGGAGCGCTGGCCCGCGAGGGTGGATTGACCTCCGCGCTATGGGCCGGTCCCGAACGCATATCCGATGCCATGCGCAAAGGAGAAGCGCCGATCCAGGGCGTCGTCAGGCAACAACCGATCGGTTTGAAACTGGGGTTCGCCGGCGAGGACTTCGGCTACGCCATGGACCTGGGCTTTCCGCCGCCTCCTCAGGCGCCGACGGCCTTCGCCCTGGATCCCGAATTCAAGCGCGAGGCCATCTGGAGCGGCCCGTTCCTGCGGTCTTCCAATGTGCTCGTCGATCGGCGAGGTCCCTTGGCACGCGTTCGGGATGGACGCCAGTGGCGCACGTTATCCGATCATCTCAGTGCGTTCGAAAGTTTGTTTACACAGGTCGCCGATCCCGAACGCGCTCCCGAAGCCATTCGTGTGCGCGAGCTTGTCCGGGCGTGGCGCTTCTACGATCACTTTCGGTCGGACCGCGAAGCTCCCGCGCGGCAGGCTCAGATGGGGACGCGTACGGTAGTGCTGGGCCACGATGGTGCCGACCTGGCCGCAGCCTGGCAGACCATCCGGGAAATCGGCGATTCCGAAGCGCTCGATGCGGCGGTGGAAGATGCCTTCCCAGGAGCGAAGGTCGATATATCCCTCGATGGCGGGCGTTTCACATTGATGTTTTCGCAACACGGGCTATTAAGGCCGCTTTCGGCCATGGAACTGTCCGATGGAACCTTGCGATATCTGCTTTGGATCGCCGCGCTCCATACCCCAAGGCCTCCGCCGCTCATGGTGTTGAACGAGCCGGAGACCAGTCTTCATCCCGATCTTCTGCCGGCCCTTGCGCGCCTTATCGCCCACGCCTCAAGGCGCAGCCAGGTTTGGGTGGTATCGCATGCCTCTCGATTGATCGCGGCTTTGGAGGCCGCTCCCGATTGCCACTCGATTGCGCTGGAGAAGGATGTCAGCCAGACACGCGTCGTGGGGCAGCGAACGTTGGACGAGCCTGCCTGGTATTGGCCGGAACGGTGAGCGATGACGCGCCACGATCTATCGTGATCGGCAGGCTATGACGTTCTCCGCGCCGGAAACCAGAGTACGAATCGTGTAATACCCCGCAGCTGACTTTCGACAGTCACGCGCCCGCCATGAAGTTCCATGATGCTCTTGACGATGGATAGGCCAAGGCCGGTGGAACTTGCCGAGTCGCTGCGGGAGCGATCCACCCGGTAGAAGCGGTCGAACAGCTTTTCCAGATGCTCCGCGGGAATGCCCGCCCCCGGATTCTCGACGGCAACGGTCACCGTGCCGTTCGCCTCCCCGGCGACCAGCTTGATGACTTGCTCCGGCGGGGTATAGCGCAAGGCATTGGACAGAAGGTTGCCCACCGCGCGACGGAATAGCTCGCGATCCGCATCGATGGTGGCGCCTCCGGAAATCTCGATGGCAACCCTGGCTTCGGAGGCGACACCTTCGAAATAGTCCGCGATACGCTCCAGCTCGGCCTCAACGTCAAGCGTCACGCGTTGAAGCGCGAACTGCGGATTGTCCGCACGCGCAAGGAACAGCACGCTTTCGATGGTTCGGCTGACGCGATCGCACTCCTCGATATTGGAACCGAGCAAGGCCTGGTACTCCGCGGACGTGCGCGGGCGGGTCAGCGCAACCTCGTTCGTTCCACGCAAATTCCCGATGGGCGTACGTAGATCGTGAGCCAGATCGACCGTGAACTGCCATACGCGCGCAAAGCCGTTCTCAAGACGATCCAGCATATCGTTCAGGGCACCGGACAATGCGTGCAGCTCCGCCGGCGCGTTGCCCGCGGACAATCGCGTGTGAAGACTTTGCGCATGGATGGTGGCCGCATCGGTGGCCATGGAGTGCAACGGCCGCAATGCCCGCCGCACCAGCACATAGCTAAGCAAAATCGCGGCAAGCATGCCCGCGAGCAGGCGCAAGGCCATATCGCGCCCGTATCGCCGCAGCAGCACCTCGCGGTCCGCCAGCGAGCGCGCCACGACGATCGTCACGCGCGCACCGTCCTGTAGTTGCCCAACCACGGCCACGCCACGTATGGGCAAACCTCGGTCGTCATGCCAGGTGCGCAGCATGGAAGATACGATCCGCTGGTCCGTCGGCACGACGCTTTGAATATCGAGCCGATAGCCCATCGCATTGTGGTCCACGACGATCCGGCCCGCGCCGTCGACAATACGCAGCGCGTTACTGGGATCGCCAAGCACGCTGATTGTCACTCGATCCTGGTGAGCCTTCAGATCGTCCACGGAACCGAGTTCGGCCACAAATCGCCGGATATGGCGCGCGGAGAGCACCAGGTTGGTCTCGTCCTGCTCATAGATGCGCTGCTCGGCGGCCCGATACAGGAGCCACCCCACCAGGATGAAACAGGCCGCGGTGATGGCCACGAAGGTCGCGGTGAGGCGCGCGCTGAGGGACATACGCCGCATCAACTATCCTCCCGCTCTTCGTCCAGCACATAACCCATGCCGCGTACGGTATGGATGAGCTTCGTGTCGTGCCCATCGTCGATCTTCGCGCGCAGGCGCCGGATCGCGACCTCGACCACATTAGTATCGCTGTCGAAATTCATGTCCCACACATAGGAAGCGATCTGTGTGCGACTCAGCACCTCACCGCGCCGACGGGCCAATAGCTGCAGCAGCGAGAACTCCTTGGGCGTCAGGTCGATGCGCTGACCGCTGCGGCGCACCCGGCGGCGCACGGCGTCGATTTCCAGATCGCCGATATGGACGTGCTCGATATCGCGCGGCGGACCGCGCCGGAGCAGCGTTCGAATGCGCGCCAGCAGCTCCACGAAGGCAAACGGCTTGACCAGGTAATCGTCGCCGCCGAGTTCGAGCCCACGTACGCGCTCCTCCAATTCGTCAATCGCCGTGAGCAGGAGTATCGGCGTGTCCTTCTTTGCGCGGACACGCCGCAGCACCTCCCACCCGTCCATGCCCGGAAGCATGACGTCGAGAACGACCAGGTCATAGTCTTCTTCGATTGCCTGGTGCAGGCCATCGATACCGTTGCCCACTACATCCACGGTATACCCGGACTCCTCGAGCCCTTTCTTCAGGTACTCGCCAGCTTTCTTTTCGTCCTCGATGACCAGCAGGCGCATGGGAACTCTCGTGTGGTGCCTGAGCCGATCATACGCGGGGCGCCCCAGGGACGTGATTACAGATTTGTCAGGAAGCCGTCAGGCGCGCGCAAGCGCCCGGAATCTAGCCTTCTTCGCGACCTGACCTGTCCAAGACGGAGCCCGCTATGTGGATCGTCCAACTGGCGCTGCGGCGGCCATATACCTTCGTTGTCCTGGCCCTCCTGCTGGCCGTCATCGGCCCGCTGATGGTGCTGAGGACCCCGACGGACATCTTCCCCAATATCAACATACCCGTGCTGAGCATCGTGTGGTCGTTCAACGGCTTCTCGGCCGACGACATGGCCAACCGCATCACCACGCCCTATGAGCGTGCCTTGACCTCCGATGTCGACAACATCGAGCACGTGGAATCGCAGACGGTCAACGGCGTCGCCGTGATCAAGGTGTATTTCCACGAGGGCGCCGATATCAATCGCGCCATTGCGGAAGCGTCGGCCAATGCGCAGTCCATTCTTCGTGTGCTTCCTCCCGGGACGCTGCCGCCGCTGGTGATCTCGTACAACGCATCCACAGTGCCGATCCTCCAGTTGGCGCTATCGAGCCATTCGTTGCCGGAGCAGCAACTGTACGACCTTGGCAACAACTTCATCCGCACCCAGCTGGCCACGGTGCAAGGCGCCGCTATCCCCCTGCCGTTTGGCGGCAAAGTGCGGCAGATCATGGTGGACATCGACCCGAAAGCGCTGCAGGCCCATGGGCTTTCGCCACTGGATGTGGTCAACGCGGTCAACGCGCAGAACCTGATTCTTCCCGGCGGTACCGCCAAGATCGGTGCGCTCGAATACAACGTGAATCTCAATGGCAGCCCGACCTCCGTCGACGCATTGAATCTTATGCCGGTGAAGGCCACCAACGGCGGGGTCACCTATCTGCGCGACGTGGCGACCGTCCGCGACGGCTTTGCACCGCAAGCCAATATCGTGCGGGTGGACGGCACCCGTTCGGCGCTGCTGCAGGTAGAGAAATCCGGCGACGCATCGACGCTCGACATCATTGCATCGGTCAAGGGACTGTTGCCGAAGATTGCCGCGGGCCTCCCTAAAGCGCTCGATATCAAGCCGGTTTCCGACCAGTCGGTATTCGTCAGCTCAGCCGTGCAGGGCGTCGTCCGTGAAGGCCTGGTGGCTGCGGGGCTTACGGCGATCATGATCCTGCTGTTTCTCGGCAGCTGGCGTTCCACGCTGATTATCGCCATCACGATTCCCCTGTCCGTGGCGACATCGCTGATCGCACTCTCCGCGCTCGGGCAGACGATCAATATCATGACCCTTGGCGGCCTGGCGCTGGCCGTCGGTATTCTCGTCGACGATGCCACGGTGGCCATCGAGGCGATCAGTCATCACCGGGATATGGGCAAGTCGCTACACGATGCGATTATCGACGCGTCGGCCCAGATCGCGCTGCCCACCCTGGTGTCGACCCTGTCTATCTGCATCGTGTTCCTGCCGATGTTCTTGCTTTCCGGCGTGGCGCGTTACCTGTTCGTGCCCCTGGCCGAGGCTGTCGTTTTCGCGATGCTGGCTTCGTACTTCTTCTCGCGCGCGCTCATTCCCACGCTGGCCATGTACATGCTGCGCAACGACCGTGCGACGAAAGAGATCGGCCAAGAACGCCGCGGGAAGTTCAGCCGATTCCAGCAACGTTTCGAACGCGGCTTCGAAAACATCCACGCACGTTACGAGAACGCATTGCGTACCGCGCTTGCCCATCCGCGTCGCCTGGCGGTGACGTTCGCCATCGTCTGCGCCGGATCCCTGGTGCTGGTGCCCTTCCTCGGACGCGACTTCTTCCCGGCGTCGGATACGGGCGAGATCCGCCTTCACATGCGGGCGCATACGGGTACGCGCATCGAGCAGACCGCGCGCCTGGTCGATCTGGTGGAACAGCGGATCCGCACAGCCATTCCGCCTCAGGAACTTGGCAGCGTGCTGGACAACATCGGCTTGCCGGTCAGCGGCATCAACATGACCTACGACTCGTCCTTGCCCGTGGGTTCGGCGGATGCGGACATCCTGATTTCGCTCAAGCCGAACCATCGCCCCACGGTGACTTATGTTTCTGCCTTGCGCAGCCAGCTCAATCGGGATTTCCCCGGCGTGACGTTCTCGTTCCTCCCGGCGGACATCATCAGCCAGACCCTGGACTTCGGCTTGCCCTCGCCCATCGATGTGCAAGTCGTGGGCAATGACAAGGCCGGTAACCGAAAGGTCGCCGAAGACCTGTTGGCCGAATTCCGCCACGTCGACGGCCTGGTAGACCCGCGCATCCAGCAGCCGAACGATGCGCCGTCGATCAATGTGGACGTCGATCGCGTCAAGGCGATCCAGGCCGGCTTCCAGCAACGCACCATCGCGCAGAATCTGCTGATTGCGCTCTCGGGCAGCTCGCAGACCTCGCCGAACTTCTGGCTGAACCCCAAGAATGGCGTGAGCTATCCGCTGATGACGGAGGCGCCGCAGTACACCATCGATTCATTGCAGGCCTTGGGCAATATTCCCCTGACGGCAGGCGACGGCAGCCAGCAGGGGGCGCCGCCCATTCTCGGCTCGCTGAGCACACTCAGCCGCGCCTCCCAGGATGCCGTGGTGTCGCACTACAACGTGCAGCCGGTGATCGATATCTTCGCTGGCGTACAGGGGCGCGACCTTGGCGCTGTCGCGGGAGATATCGATCGCCTGGTGGCTACCGCCCGAGCGCATTTGCCTCCGGGATCGAGCATCGCGGTACGCGGCGAAGTACAGACCATGCAGTCGTCCTTTCAGGGATTGCTGCTCGGGCTCGCCTTTGCGGTGCTGTTGGTCTACGCGTTGATGGTGGTGAACTTCCAGTCATGGACCGATCCGCTGGTCATCATCAGCGGGCTGCCGGGCGCCTTGGCCGGCATGGCATGGATGCTCTTCGTCACCCGCACAACGATCAGCGTCCCGGCATTGACCGGCGCCATCATGTGCATCGGTATCGCCACCGCCAACAGCATCCTGGTCGTCAGCTTCGCGCGCGATCGCATCCATGAAGGCGCCGCACCGCTTCAGGCCGCCTTCGATGCGGGCAGCACCCGGTTCCGTCCCGTGCTCATGACGGCGCTTGCCATGCTCATCGGCATGCTGCCGATGGCCCTCGGATTGGGCGACGGTGGCGAGCAGAACGCCCCTCTGGGGCGAGCGGTCATCGGCGGCTTGATGTTCGGCACGGTGGCCACGCTCGTTTTCGTCCCCGTGGCCTTTGCATCCGTACACGCATGGCTCGGCCGGCGCCAGACATCCGCGCCCGCACTTTCCTCCCCTAACTCGACGCCCTGACGGAGAGTCCTCATGTCCGCATCCAAGCCGCTTTCCCCATCGTCACGTTCAAAGGTGTTGCTGGCCGTCCCGGTGGGTGTCGTGTGTCTTGCCCTGGCTACGGGTGGCCTGCCACGCCTATTCGCGCACGCAGCGGTCGCGCGCCAGACCGCCGCCTTGAGCGTACCGACAGTAGCCGTCGTCGCCCCTGAGCAAGCACCGCCGCAAGCATCGCTGGTACTTCCCGGCGACGTAGAGGCATTCCAGGAGGCCAGCATCTACGCACGAACGAGCGGCTACCTCAGCCGCTGGCTGACCGACATCGGCACGCACGTTCAGAGCGGGCAACTGCTCGCCGTGATCGAATCGCCGGAGATCGATGCCCAGCTCTCCCAGGCGCGCGCGGATGCGGCAACCGCATCGGCGAATTACCAGATCGCCAAAGCTACCGCATCGCGTTGGGAAGACATGCTCAAAAGCCATGCCGTATCCCAGCAATCCAGCGACGAGGACGTGAGCACCATGAAAGCCCGGCAGGCGATGCTCGCCGCCGCGCAGGCCAACGTGGGTCGCTTGCAGCAGTTGCAATCGTTCGAAACGATCCGCGCCCCCTTCGATGGCGTGGTGACCGTACGCAATGTCGACGTGGGCGCCCTGGTCGACGCAGGCAATGGCGGCGCGCCGGCAGCGCTGTTCAAGCTGTCGGAAACCGACAAGCTGCGGGTCTTCGTCAACGTGCCGCAGGACGACGCGGCGGGCGTGGCGCTGGGCTCGCGCGCCACACTCAGCTTGCCGCAGTACCCGGGAAGAGTCTTTATCGGTGCCGTCGCCCGCACCTCGGGTGCCATCGATCCGGTAAGCCGCACGCTGCGCGTCGAAGTCGATATGGACAATGCCGATGGCGCGGTGCCTCCCGGTGCCTATGCGCAGGTCACCCTCATGCTCGCATCGTCCAAGGCTTCGCTGTCGCTGCCCGCCAACACGCTGCTGTTCCGCCCGTCGGGCGTGCAAGTAGCCATCGTCGACGACAAGAACCGCGTGAGGTTGCTTCCCGTCACGCTCGGCCGCGATTTTGGAACGCGCGTGGAGATTCGCACCGGCCTGCGCGCCGGCGAACGGGTCATCGTCAATCCGGGCGACGCGATCGGCGACGGTCAGCCGGTCGTCATC
>NZ_DATCRY010000288.1:0-6808 GCF_036568765.1 Dyella sp.
CGACGACCACGACTTCTTCGCCCTGGCAGAGCTGGCCTTCCATCGGCGTGGCCGCGTAATGGATGCCTTGGCCTTCGAAGCGCTCGTAACCGGGCACGTCGAGCTTGCGGTAGCGTGCGCCGGTGGCGACCACCAGCGTACATGCCTGGACCGCGTGACCGTCGTCCAGGATCAGGCGGAAAGGCCGCGACGAACAATCGATAGCGGTGACATGACGCGAGATGGCCAGCCGCGCACCGAATTTCTGCGCCTGCACCTGTGCTCGCCCAGCCAACGCCTGGCCGGAAATACCGGTCGGGAACCCCAGGTAATTTTCGATCTTCGATGAGGTCCCCGCCTGGCCGCCCGGCGCCATGCCTTCGATCACGATGGTGTCCAGCCCTTCGGAAGCGGCGTAGACCGCCGCGGCCAGGCCAGACGGGCCAGCCCCGATTACCGCCACATCGTGGACGCGATCGGGCTCGATGGTTTCAGTCAGGCCGAGGCTATCGGCTAGCTCGGCGGTACTTGGATTCTTCAGCAAGTTATGGTCAGGCGTCACCACCACCGGCAATTGCCCAGGTGCGATATCGAAGCCGCGCAGCCAGTCATCCGCATTGCTGTCCGATTCCGTATCGAGCAGACGATGGGGAAAGCCGTTGCGAACCAGAAACCGTTGCAAACGTAACGTATGCGCGTCGTGCCCCGGCCCGACAATCACCGCGCCACCGCCGCCCAACCGAATAAGGCCTACACGACGCAGGATGAAAGCACGCATGACGATCTCGCTGATATCCGTTTCGGCGGCGAGCATGCGCAGGAAGCTCCGACGCTCGATGCGCACCAGCCGGGTCGGCATCGCCGTCAGCCCCGAGACCAGGATGCTGCGTTGGTTGAGATGGTCGAGCTCTCCACTGAACTGGTTGGCGTCATGCGTGACCACTTCACGCGGACAGCCGTTGGGGCCACGATCGAAAATCTGAATGCGACCTTCGAGCACGAGAAAGAAATCGACGTTGCGTTGCCCGCGCTCGAACAACATCGTGCCGGCGGGGACTTCTTCTTCACGGCCGTACCCGGCCACGCGACGAGTCATTTCTTCGCTCAGGCGTGGAAAACGCTGTGCATCCCGATCGTGCAGGTCGCCGTGGTCGATCGCTGGGAGTTCGGGCAGCAAATACACGATCCGGTCGGCCATAACGGTCTCTGCAGAGGTGGACGCAACGATGGCCATAGCATAAGCCAGACGCATGTTATTGCGCTGGCATCGCCACTCAGGCTCGCCGAGGGGCCGCACGCCTATCGGCCGTTCGATCTACAGTCGTATGTGGTAGGGGCAACTGCGCCCCGGCCTGTTAACGTCGCTTCGCCGAACACGGGGGAAAATCCATGGCTCAACCAACTGCCCCGCTACGACGCATCATGGGCGCGCATATCGTTGCGTGTATGGCAATCGAATTGAAGCGACAAGGATGACCGGCATGCGGCGCCTCGAAGACAGCAAGATCGCCATTATCGGGCTCGGCTATGTGGGCTTGCCGCTGGCAGTGGAGTTCGGCAAGAGATACGACACGGTCGGCTTCGACATTAACCAGGCTCGCGTCGAGCAGCTGCGCGCTGGCGTAGACCATACTCTGGAGGTGGATGCCGAGGAACTGACCAGCAGCCCGCACTTGCGGTTCAGCGGTCGGCTGGAGGACCTTGCCGACCGCAATGTCTATATCGTGACCGTGCCTACACCGATCGATGCGGCCAAACGGCCGGACCTTACGCCGTTGATCAAGGCTAGCCAGACACTTGGACGGGTACTCACGCCAGGCAACATCGTGATCTACGAATCGACGGTCTATCCAGGCTGTACCGAAGAGGTCTGCGTGCCGATCCTGGAACGCACCTCCGGCCTGGTCTTCAATCGCGATTTTTTCGCCGGCTACAGCCCAGAGCGGATCAATCCCGGGGACAAGCAGCACCGCGTGACCAGCATTCTCAAAGTCACCTCAGGCTCGACACCCGAGATCGCCGACTACGTCGACCGGCTCTACGGCTCGGTGATTGTTGCCGGCACGCACAAGGCCAGCAGCATCAAAGTTGCCGAGGCTGCCAAGGTGATCGAGAACACCCAGCGCGACCTCAATATCGCGCTGGTCAACGACCTGGCGATCCTGTTCAACAAGCTCGGTATCGACACGCTCGACGTACTGCAGGCGGCTGGCACCAAGTGGAACTTCTTGCCGTTCCGTCCCGGCCTGGTCGGCGGCCATTGCATCGGCGTAGACCCCTACTACCTGACGCACAAGGCGCAAGAAGTCGGCCACCATCCGGACGTCATCCTGGCCGGACGACGTACGAACGATGGCATGGGTCCTTACATCGCCGGCGAGGTGATCCGGCTGATGGTGCGCAAGGGCATCAATCCCGTGCAAGCGCGTGTGCTGGTTTTGGGTCTGGCGTTCAAGGAGAACTGCCCGGATCTGCGCAATACGCGCGTCGTCGACATCGTGCATGCGCTGCACAGCTATAACGCCGACGTCGACGTGCACGATCCCTGGGTCGATCCGGCCGAAGCACTGCACGAGTACGATCTGGGTATGGTTACCGAACCGGCAACCGGGGGCTACGATGCGGTGATCGTCGCCGTCGGGCATCGGCAGTACACCGAACTCGGTGCCGACGGCATACGCCGCTACGGCAAGCCGTCGGCGGTGCTCTACGACGTCAAATATGTGCTGCCGCGCGAAGCGGTCGATGGCCGGCTGTAATGACTGTGCAAGCCAATCGCTTGGGAATGAAGATGCTCCCGCAAGAGGGGCCCGGGTGGAGTACGCAGCGATGATCCTGGATTATCTGGACGTATCGGCACCAGCCGATTTTCATGCCGACCTGTGTATCGTCGGTGCAGGCGCAGCGGGCATTGCCATTGCGCGCTCGTTCATGGGCACAGCCATCCGTGTCTGCGTCATCGAAGGCGGTGGACTGAACGGCGAGGAAGAAAGCCAGGCGCTGTTCCATGGCACATCGGTAGGCAATCCGCCTTTCGATCCCATCCATTCGCGTATGCGCGTGTTCGGAGGCAGTTGCAATCTCTGGGGCGGCGGCTGCATCACTTTCAGCCGGCATGACCTTGAGACACGCGACTGGGTGCCGGACAGCGGTTGGCCAATCTCGTTCGACGAACTCCAACCCTACTACGAGCAAGCCAGGGACTATTGCCAGCTCGATAGCCACGATTTCGCCGATGGCTCGTTCGTCGGTGCACTACCACGCGAACCTGTCCCATTCGACACCGACAAGCTGGTCAACCAGATCTTCGCGCGCAGCCCGATCTTTTTCGGCGCGGCTTATCGCGCCGAATTCGAAGCAGCCGACAATATTACCGTGCTGCTGCACGCCAACCTGCTCGAACTGGAAGCGGCTTCCGACGGCAAAGCCGTCAAGCAGGCGCGCATCGGCGCACTGGACGGCCGCACCGGGCGCGTTCGCGCCCGCCACTATGTCCTCGCGTCCGGTGGCATCGAGAACGCGCGCCTGCTCTTGCTTTCCGACTCGGTTCTGCCACGCGGACTGGGCAATGCTTACGATCTGGTAGGGCGCTACTTCATGGATCACCCCAGCGGTAGTATCGGCCGCGTTCTGACCGACGCCCCCGATCGTCTGACGCGCCCCTATGACCGCGATCTCAATCGCGGCACTAGTTCCATATTTCCGGAAATCGGGCTGTCCGACCGGGCGCAGCGCGCGCATGGGCTGCTTAGCGGACGTGTGCACCCTTTCGCCGTAGAGACCGAAGTACCCAAGGGCATCCAGGCGCTGCGCGAACTACGCGCGGCCTTGCGCAAGACCGTTCTCGACGAAGGCGAAGCGCTGGAGGCACGGCTGTGCGCAGCGATGCACAATGGCCCTATGCCTGCGACAGGCCCTTTGCCAGGGTCGCAAAGTGTGGGACGCCTGGCCCTACGTGTCGGCATGGGTGCCGGCGATATCGCCAAAGCTTTTGCACGCAAACTCAGCGACAAGTCCGCCGTCAAAAGCGGCCACGTCGAACTGATCGGGTATTTCGAGCAGGCACCGAATCCGCATAGCCGCGTCACGCTGGGTCATGAACTCGATGCGTTAGGCCTGCGCAAGGTGTGCGTCGACTGGCAACTGACCGCACTGGATAAACATACCTATCGCACTGCGTCCATGTTGTTCGGCACGGAACTGGCCCGTGCCTGCAACGGCCGCTACGTCCCGGCTCCCTGGGTGGGCGGAGCCGGGGACGAAGTGCCCAATGTACATGGCACCGCGCATCACCTGGGAACCACGCGCATGTCCGACGATCCGCGGCAAGGCGTCGTCGACAACCGTTGCCGCGTGCACGGCATGGACAACCTGCACATTGCAGGCAGCTCGGTTTTCCCTACGGGCGGCTGGGCGTTCCCTACATTTACCATCGTTGCCTTGAGCTTGCGCCTGGCCGAAGACCTGCGCAGCCTGCTGCAGACGTGCAGTTCGACCGGAATATTTTAAGGCGCCATGTCTCAGCCAGCCGCAGCGACCAACGCGTTTCTGGTTGCCACGCAACGTGCCCTGGATTATGCCGGCTTTGCCCCACCTTCTCCTGGAGCAACCTGCGTGCTGGTTTTCGACAGTACGTTGTGGAATACGCACATTGCCTCTGTGCACGGGCTACTCAATGCAGTCGAACAGGCGCGCGCCATGCGTTTTCGCTTCGAGCGCGACCGCGAACCGTATGCCGTGGGACATGCGGTATGGCGCATCGTCCTCGCTGCCTGCCTGAATGTGCCGATAAGCGCGGTGCCTTTGGTAAGCACAGCGTCAGGCCAGCCCCACCTGCCAGGAACCAGATGGGTCACCAGTCTCAGTCACAGCGGTAGTTGGGTGGCGATCGCGGTCGGCGAAGCCGATTGCATCGGCGTGGATATCGAGAGATCGCCTTCGCAAATGAATTTGAGCGCACTGATGCCAAGGTTCTGCACTCCGGCCGAATGCGTGCAGCTATCGGGGCTGCCGACCCCGCTGCGCGAAACGAGGTTGCTTGCGCTTTGGACACGCAAAGAGGCTTTGCTCAAAGCTTTTGGCACCGGTTTAAATGAGGATCCTGCGAGCATGGCCGCCGCTGAAAATACAATCGTCGCAGCGCCCGCATCGTGCGGCCGTACCGCCGTCTGCCATGTGCGCGATCTCGATCTGCCCGCCAGCCTGGTCGGCGCCCTGGCCGTGCCGGCCGGTGCGATGTCGCATCGACTGTACTGGCTGGATCGATGCAGCAACGATGTATACGGCTGTAACAGCGCTGAGACATCCATTCGGTCTAACTGAAACCCGCCGTCCGTGATATCGCCGCCTACGCACACCAAGCGTAGCCTCCAATCACGTTTAGGGAGTTGTAATCGACGAGGGGGAATCTGCATGCTTCGTTTTCTGCGAAGGCAGGCTGTACGCTGGCTGCTGTTGCTCGGGTTCTGCGAGCTGTTTCTGCTCGCCGGCTCATTCAGCCTGGCTATGCGTACGCGCTATTTCAACGAGCCCGAAGAACTGGCCGAATTCTCGCACCATCTGATCGGCCGCTCGCTGTTGTTTGCCGCGGTAATCATGTTGGGGATGGCAGCGCTCGGCCTGTACCAGTCGCACATGCGCAACAGCTGGTTCGGTCTTCTGACGCGCCTGATCGTCGCCTTCGCCCTCGGTGGCCTTGGGCTGGTGGTCGCCTATTACGTGTTGCCACAAGCCTATGTCGGGCGCGGTGTCATGGGTATCGCCTTGCCTTTAGGCCTGATTTCGGTGCTGGGATTTCGCCTGCTGTTCATGCGGTTGGTGGAGATCGAAGCACTCAAGCGCCAGGTGCTGATCCTCGGTGCCGGCGAGCGTGCCGCGCAGATCCATAACCGCATGCGTCGGCGCTCGGATCGGCGTGGCTTCAGCATCGTCGGCTATGTGCCCTGCCCGAACGAGAAAACCGCGATTCCGGTCGATCAGCTCCTGCGAGCGAACAGTTCGCTGCAATCGCTGGTGCAGCGACGCCAGGTCGATGAAATCGTCGTCGGTGTCGACGATCGGCGGGGCAATCTCCCCATGGACGATCTGCTCGATTGTCGTCAATCCGGGATAGCCATTACCGACCTGACCACTTTCTGCGAACGCGAATCCGGTCGCGTGCAGCTTTCGTTGCTCGATCCGTCATGGCTGGTGTTCTCTGGCGGATTCAATGCTACGCCGCTACGGCGGTTCAGCAAGCGCTGCTTTGACCTGGCCGCCGCCGGCGTACTGCTCGCGCTCACCTGGCCTTTGATGCTCGGCATGGTGCTGGCGATCCGTCTCGAGTCGGGCGCCGGCCAGCCGATCCTGTACCGTCAGGAGCGCGTTGGGGAACGCGGCAAGACTTTCTGGTTGTTGAAATTCCGCAGCATGCGCACCGATGCCGAGCGCGACGGTGTCGCGCGCTGGGCCAGCCAGCACGACGACCGCGTCACTCGCGTGGGCCGCGTTGCGCGCAAGCTGCGCTTCGACGAGTTGCCGCAGTTGTGGAATGTACTCAAGGGCGAAATGAGCATCGTCGGCCCACGCCCGGAACGGCCGCAATTCGTCGCCAACCTGGAGCCGAAGATTCGCTATTACAGCTTGCGCCATTGTCTGAAGCCCGGCTTGGCTGGCTGGGCACAGCTTAGCTATCCCTATGGCGCCTCTGAGGAAGACGCCGCCGAAAAGCTCAAGTACGACCTGTTCTACGTCAAGAACCACAATCTCATGCTCGATCTGCTGATTCTCGTGCAGACCGTGGAAGTCGTGTTGTTCGGCCGTGGTGCCCGTTGAAGCTTTGTGGCAGCCC
>NZ_DATCRY010000289.1:0-15485 GCF_036568765.1 Dyella sp.
CATACTGCATTTATTGCATCGCTTAAAAATGACGCCGCCGATCTAACGTAACGTTTTCATTTACGCCACACACGGCAAATTTATTCGATAGAAGCGCAAATTCCAGCGGCATCAATTCCCTCGACTCCGCGCCGATGACGAACCATCCGGCGCCGCGCGCGCCTTTCACAATGTCGACCGCTCAATGCGGATGGGAGCTTAAGCCGATGAAACGACGATTCACCCTGACGATTCGGAACAAGCTGATCCTTGGTCTTGGGCTTTGCGCCCTTATCATGCTCGGCGTCAGCTGGTTGGGAATCCACGGTCAAGGGCAAAGCAACGCCAATACTTCGGACATTTATCTGGGCGACGTACAGCCGATACTGGATATCGCCAAGGTAAGGCAAGGTACGTATGAGAACCGCGTAACCCTTGGGCAGACCCTCTCAATGCGCAATGCCGCCGAAGTCGCAGCCTCGCGCAGCAAGATCGCCGCGGATAACGCCACGATCGATCAGGCCTGGGCCGCCTATTACCCTTTGATCTCCAGCGATCGCGAACGCCACTACGCCGACGCCTTCGCAGCTACGCGCCAACGGACCGCAGACATTCTCCAGCAGATTCTGGCCCTGGCCGCGGATGGAAGGTTCGATGAAGCGCTCAAGCTGCAGAGCCAAACCTACACTGGCCTGTTTCGCGAAATGATGAACGACATCGACGTTCTCTACGAAGAGAACCAGAACCAGGCCGCCGATTCTTACCGCAGTTCACAACGATCGTATGCGCATACTCGCCTGGCAACATTGACCGCCTTGGCTCTTGGACTGGGATTAGTGTGCGCGCTGCTGGTCGTCATGATTCGCGCGATCTCCCGGCCGATCGATCGCGCCGTAGCACTCGCCGATGCCATTGCCAGCGGAGAACTCAATCATCGAATCGCCATCGCGCGCAACGACGAGATCGGTCGCCTGATGCTCGCTTTGCAGCGGATGGACAGCCAATTGACCCGCATCGTGCGAGAAGTACGCAATGGCGCAACTTCGGTGGCTTCTGCGTCGCGGCAGATTTCCCAGGGTAACGATGACCTGTCGCAGCGGACGCAAGAGCAAGCTTCCAGCCTGGAAGAAACCGCCACCTCCATGGAAGAGATGACCACTGCCGTGCGCCAGAACGCCGATCATGCCTACCAGGCAGCACAATTGGTCGGCGGTGCACTGGATCGCGCCGAACACGGCGGTCATGTAGTGAACGAAGCGATGACCGCCATGGATACGATTCGTCGTTCCAGCGAGCGTATCGCGGACATTGTCGGCATGGTCGACGAAGTCGCCTTCCAAACCAATTTGCTTGCTTTGAATGCGGCGGTTGAAGCTGCGCGCGCCGGCGAACATGGCCGTGGCTTCGCAGTGGTTGCCAGCGAAGTACGTGCGCTGGCGCAGCGCTCGGCCGGCTTCTCTCGCGAGATCCGCAGCCTGGTCCAGGAAGAAAAGGACAAAGTCGATATGGGCAGCTTGCTGGTCAATGCTTCCGGCGATGCGCTAAACGATATCCTGGCACGTATGCGCAAAATCGCCGAACTGGTAGCACACGTGACGCAAGCCAGCGAAGAGCAATCGGCGGGAATCGATCAGGTCAACCGTGCCGTGGCGCAACTGGACGAAACCACCCAGCAGAATGCTGCCTTGGTCGAGGAGGCAGCCGCCGCCAGCCGCGCCCTGCAGGAACAAGCTGCCGAACTCATGGAGCAAGTGAACTTCTTCCGCATCGACACGGCCACGGCGACGCCGGTCGCAACGAGACACACGGAAAAGATCGTGGCGTTGGAAACGGCCTAGCCTTTCGTGCAGGCGAAGACTGCCCCTTTCCCCGGCTTAGCCGGGGAAGGCTTGGGAGAGGGGGCTCTTGCTTTTATCAGCCCGCCCCCGGCACATCCGCGACCGATGCCTGCAGCGCCTTGGCCATGGCCTCGTCCCCACTGACCAGGTCTTTCCAATTCACCGAAACGCCGTTGCGACGGCCTTTCTGCGTCAGGCGCAAACCATCGGGATCGATCAGCAGGGTGTACTCCGTGCCATCGATCACGATGGCGCGACGTAAGGGCTTGTCCAAGGGAGTCATGGCGGTGCGTCTCCACGGTAATCGGCCGGAGCGGCCTCAAGGGCATCAGAGCACATCACGCCGTTATGCCGACGCGGGGTAAACATCACGGCCGGGTGACGACGCGGCAACGATAAGCTGTGAAATTGAGTATTTTTTGGCGAAGAATGGCCAAAATGGCCGATGAAGAGCGAAGTTGGCTGCAATCCGGCCGCATAACCCAACGGGTAAGCCGACCTTACGCGGTTACCAAACGGTTACGCCCCGCGTCCTTGGCGGCGTACAACGCCCGGTCGGCTCGCTCCAACGCCTTGGCAGGCGTGTCGCTCCGCCTGAAGGCGGCGAATCCACCGGAGAGCGTTACCGTGACCGGCTTGCCGCCAGCGCGGAAGGCCAGCTTCTCCACCATCAAGCGCAGCGCCTCGCCCCGCCTCAATGCTTCGTCCAGGCCCGTCTGCGTCAGGACCAGCACGAACTCTTCGCCGCCATAGCGGCAAACGAACATCCGCTCGTCGGACTGCTCATACAACGCCTGACCGACAATGCGCAGCACCGCATCGCCCGCCGCATGACCGAGACTGTCGTTGATGCGCTTGAAGTGATCGATATCCAGCGCCGCGACGCAAAGCGGACGACCGTCCACCTGCCATTGCCGCCACGCCGCTTCGATATGCGTTTCGTAGGCCAGACGATTGGGAATACCGGTCAGCGGATCGGTCGAGGCCCGCTCATGCTCGCGCTGTAGCGAATCCTTGAGCGACGAGGCTTGCGATTCCAGCTCCTCGACCCGCAGACGCATCTGATCCGCGCGATCGCGGTAGGCGGCGAAACGGGCATCTTCGCTCTCGCGATACGCGCGAAAATGCTGGTCGATAGTCTCCAGCCGTACGGTGACCTGGTGCCGCAAGGTGGATAGATCCATCGCTTGCCGGCTGCGCTCCCCAAGCTCGCGCATTTCCTCACGCACCATGGCATCCCATGCCTGCCCTTCGTTCGCGCTGGCCTCCTGCTCGCTGATCTCGGTATCGATATAGCGGCGGATATCCTCCAGCCGGCTGCCGACCGAATGCAGCACGCCCTGCAGGACTTCAAGATCGTCGTTGAGCAGGCGACCGTGACGATTGACCAGATCGGCCAATTCCTGCGCCTTGATCAAGGCATCGGCACGCTCGTCCTGCAAGCTTTGCCGCAGCACCTGGCTGCTCTCGCTCAACGAAGGAGAGAGGTCGATGCGATCCAGCGCTACACCTAGCGCTTTATGTGGCGTAACGGCTGGAATTTCCGGATCGAACGCGTCGTCCAGCCGTGCGATCGCATCCACCGTCTCACCGAGCAGGCTCTCCAACAAAGCAACGCTCGGTTCGCCGCGCATCTCATGCGTAATGCGCCGAAGCAACAAATCTGTCGACGCCTGGCGCCCGATGCCAAGCAAGGCCACACGCGAGACAAGGCGACGCAGGGCGCTCTCCATTTCGGCAGAGACCCTCTCCTTTTCTTCCAGGCGCGGCACCGCTTGCTTGTACCGCTGCCCCCCGTGCTCCTGTTCCACGCGCGCCCCTGCCCTTGGACCAGCTTCTCTTGTTATCGGAGACTACCGGACAGGCTTTAGCTGTTCCGGTCGTTGCGCGCGCACGATAGCAGGCCAAAGGTCAGGAAGCCCAGCGGGAAAAGCACCTGGCACCCGCATAGAAAAAGCAGCATGGATGTAACGCCTCGTTACAAAGTCAGCCTCGCGCAAGACAGTCCTGCACCGGGAGCATGACTCCGACCGGCGAAAGCAGGCCCGGCCAGAGTAAAGGAAAATATGTTGGACATGATGTCAAAAATTATTGACATCATGTCCAACGAGTTTTACTTTCCGATCACCATTCTTTTTGGGGTCACGTCGATGTTGCCGAGAGAGCGATTTGCCTGGGTCTGGGTGACGGCCCTCGTTGTTGTGTTTGGAACCTATTTCACTGTGGTCGGTATCCAGCAATCCCAGGCCACCCCGTCTTTCGTAGCCCGTATGGGCACCCTGGCGATTGCCCTGGGATCGCTGGGCATCATTGCGGGCGTCACCCATCTGATCATCCGTCTAGGCAACGCGCGGCACGAGGCCGCCGTGCCGGACGAACGTGACCACCTCATCGAATGGCGGGCTGCTTCCGTCGCCTATTACGTCCTGATGGCCGGGATGGTTCTGGTGGGCTGCGTCATGCCTTTCGGCAACAGCACCTGGAACATGGTGCATATGGCACTGCTTACGATTGCCATTGCCGAGATCGCCCATCACGGCATGATCGTGCTCGGTTACCGTCGAGGCTGGCATGCCTGAGCGGCGATTGACCAACAACATTCGCACGCTGCGGTTTCTCGCCGAAGAGATGACGCAGGCAGAACTGGGCAAGCGCGTCGGTGTGACGCGCCAGACGATCGCGGCCGTGGAGGCAGGCAAGTATTCGCCGACCCTCGAATGTGCGTTTCGCATTGCCGAGGTCTTCGGCAAACCGCTCGACGAAGTGTTCGGTTGGGAGTCGTAGCGAAGTTCAGCGCATATCTCCTGGAATACAGGCATAAGAGACGTCGTACTGAACAATCGGTGGCGCTGCGGTTTGCTCGACGCCTTGAGTGATCGGGATAACATTGCGTGAGCGCACCTCGTGGAATCTGGCATCGCCGCGGCATATATGGCGCGCTTCTTGAATACATGGCGTATCCGTCGTGCCGTTCTCCGAACATTGAACATTGACTCTATGCATGAACGGATCGGTTTGCGCGTTATTCTTCGGTATCGATCGACAGTTCGCCAGCACCAGCATAGCGGGTACGACAGCGGCAATGACCCAACGATTACGCCCCATGTCTTGCTCCGTGTCTTCGTCGGCATATGAACCAATTGAGCTGAGCGCGATCTCGTCCTAGCATGGTCCGGTTGCTTCGCTGCCCCATCGGCGAGCGATATACCATCCCCAGGGGAGACATTGCATGACCCTACGCACCCGCATCGTGGCGCTCACGCTGCTGCCTTTCGTCGTTCTGCCCGTTGCCGCCCAGCAGCAGCGCGCACCTCTGACGCCTGAAGAAACCGCAAAACTGATTACCAAGCGCACGGATATCGAAAAGGAGCTGGAAAGCGTCGCCGTCATCCAGCGCAAGGTGATGGTGCCCATGCGCGATGGTAAGCGCATGCAAGCCGATGTTTATTATCCGAAACAAGGATCCGGGCACTACCCGATCATCTTTGTGCGCACGCCATACAACTTCAATTGGTGGGATACCAAACTCGGTGCTCCACGTGACATGTCCAACGAGCTCACGGCGATCAAGAAAGGCTATGCCTTCGTCGAAATGCAGGAGCGTGGGCATTATTTCTCCGAAGGAAATTACGAAATCCTGGGCACGCCCTTATCCGATGGCGACGATGAAGTCACCTGGATGGCTTCCCAGCCGTGGTCGAACGGTAAGGTAGGCACTACCGGCTGCTCTTCCACTGCCGAGTGGCAGCTGAGCGTAGTGGCGCAGCAGAACAAACACTACGCCGCATTCAATGTGCAAGGCTTCGGCGCAGGCGTCGGCCGCGTCGGTGGATTCTATGAGCAAGGCAACTGGTATCGCGGCGGCGCTTTCCAGATGCTGTTCGCGCCTTGGATCGCAGGCGAACAGAATCAGGTACGCCCAACCTTCCCCGCCGATGCCACACCGGAACAGCTGGAACAAGCCGCACGCATGTTCGATCTCACACCGTCGATGCCGCCGGTGGATTGGGGCAAGGCGCTCTCGCATCTGCCGGTGCAGGATCTGATCAAGAATGTCGACGGTCCGCACGGCCAGTTCGCCGACGCCATGCCGATCCCCACGGGCGGTCGCATGATCGAACGCACACCCAACGACCCGGCATGGGCCAAGGGCGGCCTGTGGCGCGACGACATGCCGGTCAATATTCCCGGTCTTTGGTTCGTGAGCTGGTACGACGTGTCGCAAGGGCCGAACCTGGCTGCCTACAACTGGGTACGCGAGCACGCCCAGGGCGGTGCAGGCGACGAGCAGTACCTGGTTATCGCACCGACCCTGCACTGCGGCTATAAGCGTGCTACCGAAAACACCGTGGTGGGCGAGCGCAGTATGGGCGATGCACGCTATCCATACGACGACCTGGTTTACGGCTTCTTCGACAAGTTCCTCAAGGGCACCGATTCGCCGGTACTGGACAAGCAGCCCAAGGTGACCTACTTCACCATGGGTGCCAACCAGTGGCACACCGCCGACACCTGGCCGCCCAAGGGTGTCGAACCGCTGACTTTCTACCTGTCCAGCGACGGCAAGGCCAATACCTTGAAAGGCGACGGCAAGCTGCTACCTGTTGCGCCCGGCAAGGACAGCGCCGACCGCTTCACTTATGACCCGCTCAACCCCGTACCCACGCTGGGCGGCGGTTTCTGCTGCATGGGCACGGGCCTGCCCGGTGCGTACGACCAGACCAAGCAGGAAACGGCGCGCAACGACATCCTGGTGTACACCAGCGAGCCCTTTGCAAAAGATACGGAATTGACCGGCAACATCGTGGCGACGCTCTACGTGTCCAGCGACGTCAAGGACACCGACATCACGGTGAAGCTGATCGACGTCTATCCGGATGGCCATGCCTATAACCTGGATGACACCATCCAGCGCCTGCGCTACCGCAATGGGTACGACAAACCGATCGAGCTGATGAAGGCCGGCGAGGTCTACAAGGTCACGCTATCCCCGATGGTCACCAGCAACCTGTTCCCGGCCGGCCATCGCTTGCGTATCGAAGTTTCCAGCTCCAACTTCCCGCGCTTCGATCGCAACCTCAACACGGGCGGCAACAATTACGACGAAAGCAAGCCAGTGACGGCACACACGCAGATTCACCACTCGGCGAAGTATCCGTCGAGCATCACGGTAAGCGTGCTGCCGCACTGAGCTGAAATCAGGTAAGCGCGAAACAGCAACGCTTGCCCCAGTGCACTCCCTCTCCCCTGGTTCCGCCGGGGGAGAGAGTTGGGGTGAGGGGCGACCACGCACGAACGAAAGCACGTATAGCCCCTCAGTTTCCAGCACGATAACGTTCCAGACGCTCATCCAACGTACCTGTATGCAGCTCATACAGATGATTGTCGAAATCGTGGAAGTACAACGACGTTCCTTCCCCATCCACTCTCGGCCTCGGTGGCTTGATATCCACACCTAAGCGGCGAAGCCGCTGCTCGAATACAGGCAGCTCTTCTTCGGCGACCTTGAAAGCCAAGTGCCGATAAGTTCGCTCCGAAGGAGGCTCTCCTTCCATCGCCGCGATCCATATGCCGGCAAGCACGAAGAACTTTTCCCTGGACAGCGAAAAGTTACCTCCTTCGCTGTCATAGACCTCTTCGGCCCCCAGCCCGTCGCACAAAAATACCGCCATCTTCTCGAGATCGCGCACGACGAAAGTGATGTGGCTGATACCTTCGATTCCCACGTCCATTCTCTCCGACCGGCACCCGGTGGCGCCCAGGATCCCCAGGGATTGCGACGAAAATCACGCTTGAGCATGACCGATGGCGGTACTGCGCTATCGTAGGCCGGGCAAAGATACGCTCCAAGCCATTCCACCACGTGCGTAAGGATCTCGCTATGTGCCGTCATTCCCATTTGCGCCATCGGCTCCATGTCGCAGGCATTGCCACCCTGGCATGCATCCTGACGTCAGCTGCAATGCCGGTCCTGGCTGCTCAGGCCGACGGTCCGCCGGTAGCACGCACGAACGATGTCGTCGACAAAGTCTTTGGCGTGACCCTGCACGATCCCTACCGCTGGATGGAAGGCGATCACAATGCCGAATTCCAACAGTGGCTCGCCGCCCAAGGTCAGGACGCACGCGCAAAGCTCGATGCATTGCCCACACTGAAGGGTTGGCAGCAAGCGCTGCAAAGCACCGGCAATACGACGCTGATCCACCGCATGCAGCGTTACACCGCAGGCAGGTTGTTCTTTGTGCGCCAGGGCGCGCAAGGCAGCGGCACCCTGATGGTACGGGACGCGGACGGGTCCGAACGCATCCTGCTGGACCCCGCGACGATAAAAACCGAAGGCGGCCCCGCTTCGATTACGTTGTTCGCGCCCTCACCCGATGGCAGCAAGATCGCCGTCAATACGGATAGTGGCGGCAATGAAATCACGCGCCTGCAAGTGTTCGACGTCAAGACTGGCAGACTCACTGGCGACGCGGTCGAACCGGTGTGGGGGGAATTCGCCGCAGAATGGCTGCCTGACGGCAGCGGTTTCACCTATACGCAGTTGGCCCCCTCCGACCAGCGTACCGGTGGCGATCTATTGCAGGACATGCGCGTGCGCCTGCACCGACTCGGTATGCCATCGGCGCAAGATCCGATTCTGTTGCGGGCGGGTACGGGGCAAGGCGTCAATGCGTCGTTTGCCATCCCTAGCAATCGCTTTCCGGTCATCGAATTTCCGGCCGGCTCGCGCTGGGCGCTGGGCGAGGCCTTAGGAGCCCAACCCGAATCGCGCTACTGTGTGGCACCGCAATCGGAAGCAATGAAGTCCGATGCGCATTGGCACTGCATCGCCGCGCTGGACGACAAGGTGCAAGCGGTTGCCATCCATGGCGACACCCTTTATCTGGTCTCCACGCGCAGTCGCTCCAACGGCGAGGTGCTCGCATTGGATCTTTCGCGTCCCGATGCATCGATCAAGGACGCCCGCTCCATCGTGCCCTTGCAGGGCGACGAGATGGTCGTGGGTCTGACACTCAACGACGCCCAGATGATCGCAGCCGCGCGCGATGCTTTGTACGTAAAAGTATCGAACGACGGCATCGACGGCGTCCGGCGCATCGACTACGGCACCGGCAAAGTGGAAACCGTCCCGATGCCGTTGGTCGGCGCCGCTTCGCTCTTCCATGCCGACAGCAACGAGGATGGCTTCTTGCTCGAATTGCGCGGCTGGACGACACCGCCGAAATCCTGGCGCTATGTCGTAGCGGATAGCAGCCTGCATACGCTTGGCCAGGATCAAGCCAGCCCGGCCGACTACAGCATGATCGAAGCGACCGAAACCGAACTGGTCAGCAAAGATGGCACTCATGTGCCCATGACGATTCTGCACCGCAAAGACACCAGGCTCGATGGCAGCCACCGCGCCATCCTGTTCGCTTACGGCGGCTATGGACTATCCATCGTGCCGTCGTTTCGGCCAGCGCGGCTGGAATGGGTCAAACAAGGCAATATCTTCGCTTATGCACACGTCCGTGGCGGTGGCGAAAAAGGCGAGGCCTGGCATCAAGCTGGCAGGGGACCGAACAAGCACAAGGGCGTCGAAGATTTTGTCGCCGGCGTGGCACGCCTGAGCGAGTTGGGATACAGCCGTCCCGAGCGCACCGGATTGATTGCCGGCAGTGCGGGCGGCTTGCTTGTTGGCGGAGCGGTAGTGCGTTACCCAAGCCAATTCGGCGCTGCCGTATTTCTCGTCAGCATCCTCAACCCGGTGCGTATGATGCATGCCACCAATGGTGCCAACCAGATCGGTGAAATGGGGGATCCACGCAAAGCTTCGGATTTCCCATGGATCCTGGCGACTGATCCGTATCAGCAGATTCGTCCCCACACCGCCTACCCTGCAGTAATGCTGAGCGTCGGTCTGAACGACAATCGCGTATCGCCCTGGGAGACCGGCAAATTCGCCGCACGCCTGCGCACTGCCAACACCAGCGGAAGGCCGATCTGGATCCGGACGAGTGCCGGTGAAGGCCACGGCATCCAATCGTCACTTGGCGCCGAAGCAGCGGAATTTGCCGATATCTTTGCCTTCTTCGATGCGCAGCTGCCGGCACCGTAAGTGTTCACACGTGCGCCTCGCTCTCCCATCGCCCAATTTCCTGGCGAGGCGCACGTCCAGACCGAAGAGGGGTTAGCTATGGGACGGGTTGTGTGGCGTCAATGTCGCGACATCCACACCCTTCACCTGCGAGACATTCATCGTAAACGCCGAAAGCGCATTCGACCCCAACAGCAGTTCGCATGACTGGCATGACAGCGCTTTGACGTTGTCGAGCTCCATCGGTCCCACCATCAGGCGATCGATCAACACCTGCGAGGCGGCGACGACGCGGCCATCGGCCAGACGCGCCTCGACTTGCGAACGCAGCGTTTTATAAGGCACCTTGGACGATGCCAGGAATGCATCGTTGACGACGACGCTTGTCGCACCGGTATCCACCACGAAAGCGCGAACACCGGATTGTCCAACGCTGACCGGAGCGTAGAAAGTATCCTTGAATTTCACCAATCGCAGGCCTGCGGCCTCGTGCGAGTCAGCCTTGCCTAGATCATGCATAGCCGACTCGATCGCCATGCGGTTGCCGAGAAATTGCTGCGGCTGCCCGTGCTCGTCGAGATACTCGTCGAATTCGGACAACAAGGTCAGCGCTTCGTAGCTACGCTTCTTGAGCACCAGCATCTGGCCCAGCTTCTCGCGAACATCCACCAGCGAGGGCTCGAGCTTCAACGTTTTGTAGGACCAGTCGATGGCTTCGTCTGTACGCCCGACCTTGTCCAGGCTATCTGCATAGTAGGCAAACAGATCGTAAGCTCCCGCCCCCAGACGGATGTCCTTTTCGAATTCCGCAATCGCCTGGTCGTTCTTGTCTTCTTTATTGAGAACCACACCGAGACTTGCGATACCCCGTACGTCTGTCGGCCTGAGTTTGACGTACTGCTTCCAGTTGGCTTCGGCGCACGCCAGGTCGTTGTCACGCATGCACTTGACCGCAGCCGTGGCAGCACTGGTCGGCGAAGCTGGAACCGCGATGGCAGGCGAGGCGGACGCGTCCGCAGATGCGGGCGACGGAGGTGCCGAACACCCTGTCAGCACAGTTATCAGCGCGGCGGCGCCGGTCGCCATCGCCCATCGATAATTCGCCAGCCCATGCAAGCGTAAATCGAACGTCCTCATCCGCATCTCCTTTGGTGAAATTAAGGAGTATCCGGACGGATCGATCGCGCATAGATCGCCCTCGGCGAAACATGCGCCAATACAGACCTGCTTGAACTCCCCCTGTCAGGGAGCATAACCGATTGAATACGCAGGCGTGAGAGGCATGCTGTTCAGCCGGAAGCCAAAACGGCGGCGCATGATATTGCGCCCAGCCGGTCTAACGGCTAGCCACGCTCCACGTCGCTGTCACCCCTGCTCCACTTATGACCCGACAGACTCCTGCTATCCAAGAAGGAGCCGAAAATGAGCCGAGATACTGCGTCCTCCGTCCCACCGATCTTTGCATCGCCAAACGACCGAGAAGGTCACGAGACGCCGTCTCCGACCACCCCGAAGAACCCGGATGCCGGAAATAAAGCACCCAAGCGCCCCGAAGACACGACGCCCAGCGGAGATGCGCTCAACGACACCGGCGAAGACAATCAAAGGAAAAAGGATCGGAAACAGCCGTAATTCCGCAGCTCAAGTTCTGCCATGCATGGCCGACATGCCTGGAAGAACTGCAAGCCATGGAATGACGATGCCTCTCTCCATCCATCCGATCGGCGCTATCGGCACCCCGTCACAACCTGCCAATCTCAAGGCTGCCGCGCTCGATCAGGCGACACCGCCCGGCTCCGTGGCAACGACGGCGACCATACAACGCGCGCCTTCCGCGGCAGATAGCCCGGCATTGTCAGACGCCATGAAAGCTCTGGGACTCACCTCGAAACTGGCGAGCGACCTTCAAGCCGTTGCCAGTGCGCTTGTGCCAAGCATGGAGCAGATCGTCGAGAACAGGCCCGACCTCGCGACAGCCTCTTTCGATTTCCAGTCCGACAACGGCGCCATCAAGGTGGTTTCCGACTCTCTGAGCGATGGCGACAAGGCATGGCTGGAACAGACCCTCAACGCAAACCAGGGTCTCGTGGACGCCGTCCAGGCGTTTCACAACGATGCAACGACGAGCTATGCCCTGTGGGCGGGCGCAGACGGCCAATCGCCGTTGGATACCGCCAGCATTTCGGATCTGGCCGATGGGCACTTCAGTTTCATGAGCATGTTCAATAAATCCAGCCAGGCCATGCTCCAAAACATGGATCAAAACGGCAGCTACACCACGCCGGACGGCGCGCCCATGGATTTCCATCGGAGTGTGAACTCCGCGCTGAACTTTCTTATCTACCAGAAGAGCAATCAGGCCGTTCTGGATGGCAGCAGCACCTACACGACGCATACCGGCCAGACGTTTCATGGTGCAATAAAAGGCAACTTTTTTTCGATCCCGGGCGTGATCCCGGATTTCTTGCCTAGTACGTCTTCCAGTTCCTTTGGATTAAATGCAATGGCGTAGCCCCGGCGCCTCGGTACAAAGCAATCGAGCATAAAAAAGCCCGCTAGCAGCGGGCTTTTGGGTTGCTTAGGCTTTCAGCATCATGAGCTGAAAACGACTGATTGGTGCCCAAGGGGGGACTCGAACCCCCACGACTTGCGTCGCTACCACCTCAAGGTAGTGCGTCTACCAATTCCGCCACCTGGGCAGGTGTCTTACGTTATAGCTTACTTCTTGTCCGGAGCCGGAGCCGGGACGTCATTCTTGGCGGCCGGCTGCGGGGCCGGAACATCGCTCTTGTTCGCTGCCGGGGCGGTAGCCGCCGGGGTGGCCGCAGGCGCGGTGGCCTGGGGGACGTCCCCGCTGGCCGGCGCCTTGGGCTGCGCATTCTGTTTGTTTGCCGGCGGGTTGGCAAGACCGGACATCACGCCCAGATCGTTGTTGGCCGCATCCGACGGGGCGCCGTGACGGCCCAGGTAGATGCCCATGCCCAGGCTGAGCAGGAAGAACAGCGCCGCCAGCACGCCCGTCGCGCGGGTCATGAACGTCGAGGAGCCGCGGGCACCGAATACGGTCGCGGATGCGCCGCCTCCGAAGCCGGAACCGGCGTCGGCACCGGCGCCGCGCTGCATCAGAATCAGCACGATCATCGCCGCTGCGATCAGGATGTAGAACACACTGAAGATGACGAACATGGTCTTCTTTAAAAATGCGTGGCGTTCAATGCGCCGCAGCGCAGATACCGAGGAAATCGGTGGCCGCCAACGAGGCGCCTCCGATCAACCCGCCATCCACGTCCGGCTGTTCGAACAGGGCTGCGGCATTTGCCGCTTTGACGCTGCCGCCGTAAAGCAGCCGAGTCAGACGGGCAATCATAACATCCTCTTTAGCCAATTGGCTACGGATGAACGCGTGGACGTGCTGCGCCTGTTCCGGTGTGGCAGTGTGCCCGGTACCAATAGCCCACACCGGCTCGTAGGAGATCACCGCCGTATCGAAGCTGGCGACGCCATTGAGCTCGATCACGGCAGCCAACTGACGGCCGACGACCTGCTCGGTCTTGCCGGCCTCACGCTCCGCCAGCGTTTCGCCCAGGCATAGGATCGGGGTCAGCCCGCCGGCACGAGCGGCAGCGAACTTACGGGCGACCAGGGCGTCGCTCTCGCCGTGATACTGACGGCGCTCGGAGTGCCCCACCAATACCCAGGTAGCACCGACATCGGCCAGCATGGCCGCCGAAGCTTCGCCGGTATAAGCGCCCTGCCCTTCATGCTCGCTGACATCCTGCGCACCGAAACCCAAGCCCGAGCCACTGAACCGCTCGGTCAGCGCGGCCAGATACGGCAACGGCGGGAATACGGCGACATCGATATCGGCCGGCATGCTCGCGACGATATCGCTCACCAAGGCAGCAGCCATCGAACGGCTACCGTGCATTTTCCAATTGCCGGCGATGAGCTTTTTGCGCATTACGAACATCCGTGACTGTTTCCAAGGATCGCAAGATTATAAGGCCCACCCTGAATGCGGCAACGTTGCTACTGGTATGTGCCCGAATGCCCTGCCAACATCGACGCCCTGTGCTTGAAGGGACGATCCGCATGACGCAAGCCCATCCATTGAGTCTGGTCACTGGCGCTTCGGCCGGTATCGGCGCCGCGTTCGCTCGAGCGCTGGCTGCGCGCGGCCACGATCTGGTCCTCACGGCGCGACGCGTCGACCGCCTGGAGGCGCTGGCCTCGGAACTACGCGACAAACATGGTCGGCAGGTCACGGTCATCGCCGCCGACCTTGCCGATCCGGCCGCGCCGCGGCAGTTGTGCGATGCACTGCAAGCCAATGGCCTGCAAGTGGACTGGCTCATCAACAACGCCGGCTACGGTGTTCCCGGCACGTTCGATGCCGTCCCTTGGCAAAAGCAGGCCGATTTCATCCAGGTACTGATGACCGCGCCGACCGAACTTATCTGGCTATTGCTGCCGGGCATGCGCGAACGCGGCTACGGCCGCATCGTCAATGTTGCCTCGCTGGCCGCGCATGTTCCGGGCTCGGCGGGACACACGCTCTACGCGGCCTCCAAAGCCTACCTGGTGAAGTTCTCGCAGTCGCTGGCGCTGGAGAACCAGGCGCGCGGAGTCAATGTGTGCGCTTTGTGTCCCGGCTTTACCTGGTCGGAATTCCATGACGTCACCGGCACGCGTCAGCTCATGAACAAGATGCCGGCATTCATGTGGCAGACCGCAGAAGATGTCGTCGATCAGGGGATCGCCGCGATCGAGCGTGGCGAGATTGTGTACGTGACGGGTCGAGTCAATCGGTTTATCAAGCGGTTGATCAAAGTGCTGCCGGATCGCGTGGCCTTGTGGCTCTCCGGGCGTGAATCGCGGCGATACCGTGATTTGAAACCGTCGGCTTGAATCGGCGTTTGTAGCGACGTTTCGCGCTGTCTTAGCGCGTGTATTTTGCGCGCGAGGCCGCCCCTCACCCTAGCCCTCTCCCCCGGCAAAGCCCGGGGAGAGGGAGCACACTGACGCAATCTCCGGCTTTTACTGCCGCTTGCAAATCAAGGTGTCGCCGACCACGAAACTCTTGCCATCTCGCGACACTTCCCAATCGATACGGTAGGTCCGCGCATTCTGCTTGACGTAAACGAAGCGCTGCGCCGGCTTCACTTCTGCTGCCGATACCCACGTGAGGGTATCGCCCTGCCATCCGGCCGATTCAAAGTGGCGGTCGCCACTGAAGCTGTCGTGGATAAGAGCATGGGATGGCTTGCCGTCTGCAGCGTAGTTCCAGGTTTCTACCGCGTGATAGGTGTGCGGTGGAATATCGTCGTGATGCTTGGTGAGCTTACCGCCTTGCACTTCATAACTCATCGTCGAAGCGATGGTCTTGCCGGAAGCCGGAAAGCTGCCTTCGCAGAGCCAGGTGCCTTCGAAATAGTTCAGGGCAGAGGACGTCGCGTCCGCCTGAGCGATGGGAGCCAGCAGAAATAGAAACAAGAACGATGTGCGCACGGCCTTGATTTCCTCACGGAGACGCGAGGATGACCTTAGCGTCTTCCGATGACGGAAGACGCGGCTCGAAAGTCATGGGG
>NZ_DATCRY010000290.1:0-24928 GCF_036568765.1 Dyella sp.
GTGCCTGGCTGGACAACCGCCTGGACAACAACGAAAAAGAAATCCAGGCACTGATCGCGCAGGCGCGCAGATACCCTAAGACGATCAACCGCGTGATCGTCGGCAATGAAGTCCTGTTCCGCAACAACATGCCGCCGGAACAGCTCATGGCCTATGCCGACCGGGTGCGCGCAGCCGTACACCAGCCGGTATCGATCGCCGAGCCATGGCATATCTGGGCGCGCTACCCCGAATTGGCCGAGCACGTCGATTTCATTACGGTGCACCTGTTCCCATACTGGAACGGCATCTCGCGCACCGACGCCATCGGCGACGCCCTGGGCAGTTACCGCACGCTCAAGCAGATGTTCCCGAACAAGCCGATCGTCATCGGCGAAATCGGCTGGCCATCCAACGGCAACCGCTACAAATATGCCGATCCGTCGGTGTCGAACGAGGCGATCTTCCTGCGCCAGTGGTTCAAGCTGGCCAAGGAACAAAAGATCGATTACTACATCATGGAAGCCTTCGATCAGCCCTGGAAGGAACAGTTGTCCGGGCGCACCGAGGCGTATTGGGGCATGTTCAATGCCGACCGCCAGCTGAAGTTCCCCTTCACCGGTCCGGTTACCGAAGATGTGATGTGGCCGTGGAAGGCGATCGCCGCGAGCCTGCTCGCACTGCTGCCGATGATCGGGTTCGCGCGCCATTACAGCCGCTTCAAGCTGATGGGGCGGTTCTTCTTCTGCGCGTTGATCCAGTTGGCCTGCGGCCTGATCGTCTGGTCGGCGACGTTACCGTTCAATTTCTATCTGAGCTGGGTCGACTGGACCATGCTTGTCCTGTTGTTCCCTGCGCAGATAGCGATCCTGGCAATCCTGCTGATCAATGGCTTCGAATTCACCGAGGTGCTGTGGCGCAGACGCTGGATCCGCCACGCCACCATGCTGACGCCAGATCCACCGGGCAAGCAGCCGTTCGTGTCGATCCACCTGGCCTGCTACAACGAACCGCCGGAAATGGTCATCGTCACACTCGATTCGCTGGCCAAGCTCGAGTATGAGAACTACGAAGTCCTGGTGATCGACAACAACACCAAGGATCCGAACGTCTGGAAGCCGGTGCAGGAGTACTGCGAGAAGCTCGGTTCGCGCTTCCGCTTCTTCCACCTGGAACCATGGCCGGGCTTCAAGGCGGGCGCGCTGAATTTCGGCCTGAAGGAAACCGACCCCAACGCCGATGTGGTGGCGGTGATCGACGCGGACTACGAAGTGCGCGCTGACTGGTTGTCCACGCTGACCGGTTACTTCCACGATCCCAAGGTCGCCGTAGTGCAATGCCCGCAGGCGCACCGCGAGTACGAAAACAACACCTTCCGCCGCATGACCGCATGGGAATACGACGGCTTCTTCCGCATCGGCATGCATCATCGCAACGAGCGCAATGCGATCATTCAGCACGGTACCATGACCATGGTGCGCCGCTCGGCACTGGAAGGCACCGGCGGATGGTCGGAATGGACGATCTGCGAAGACGCCGAGCTCGGCCTGCGCCTGATGCATGCCGGTTACGAGTTGGTCTACGTCGATGAGCTGATGGGCAAGGGTCTCACCCCTGCCGACTTCAAGGCGTACAAGAGCCAGCGTTACCGCTGGGCCTTCGGCGCCATGCAAATTCTCAAGGGCCGCTGGGACTGGATGACCAAGAAGGGGCCGTTGACGGGGGGCCAGCGCTTCCACTTCCTCACGGGCTGGTTCAGTTGGTTCGCCGATGCGTTGCACCTGATCTTCACCCTGATGGCGATCTTCTGGACCGCCGGCATGATCGGCCTGCCGACGCTGTTCAACCTGCCGATGCAGTTGTTCCTGATTCCGGTGATCGGTTTCTTCTTTGCCAAGGCGATCTTCGGCATCGTGCTCTACCGCGCGCGAGTGCCCTGTAGCTGGTACGACACGCTGATGGCCTCGCTGGCCAGCATGGGCCTGTCGCATGCCATCGCGCGTGGCATCCTGCACGGCCTCACGCGCAAGAAGACCGCCTTCATCGTGACCGCCAAGAGTCGCCGCTTGGGCGAATCGAGCTTTGCAGCGTTCACGCCGGTGCGCGAAGAACTGATGATGGCCTTCGTGCTCTTGCTATGCATTATTGGCATGGCCACGAGCTTCGGTGCACAGTACATCGAGGGCCAGTTATGGATAATCATCCTGGCAGCGCAGTCGATTCCCTATGTATCGGCGATCTGCGGCGCCTGGATCGCGCACAAGGCAGGTGACAAGGCGGGCTAAAGCCCGCCAGCGCATGCACCGGCCATGCGCTTTTGTAATGGTTCGAAAACTTCAGATCCCGTATGCATTTGCGATCTGGCGCTGGCCGGTTAAGCTCCAAGCCTCATGACGCGTTCCGCCGGGGAACCGTCGCCTTCCCCGTAGATGGAACCTACGCATGCGCTGTAACCGCCGCCCAGGCCTTATCCTGTTGCTGCCGCTGTGGCTGATTGCGCCGCTCGCGCACGCTGGCGTAAAGCTGGTTGTGGATGGCGTGGACGACAACCTCAAAGGCGCGATCGTCTCAACCGTAGAACTGGCGCAGTACGCCGATCGTGAGGTTACGGAGGCACAGGCACAACGCTTGTACGAGCGCGCCGGCGATCAGGTCAAGCTCGCACTGCAGCCTTACGGCTACTACGAACCCAACGTCAACGGCGACATCAAGCCAGTGGGTAAGGATTGGCAGGTCACCCTGCATGTCACGCCAGGCGAACCGGTAAAGGTCACCTCGGTGGATGTGCAGATCGATAAGACCGCCGCCGCCATCCCGGGCGTCCGCAGAGCCCAGCGCGCCATCGAGCGCCTCAAGGGCCAGGTAATGAACGACGGCGTCTACGACAGCGCGCGCGACACCTTGAGCGGCACGCTCACGGCGACCGGGTTTCTCGACGCGCGCCTGGTCACACATCGCGTCGAGGTCAATCGTGCGGCTCATAGCGCGGCGATCGAGCTGGCCTGGGAGACCGGTCAGCGCTATCGCTACGGTCAAGTGCACTTCGAAGGCTCGCAGTTTCGACCCGGCTTTCTCGATCGCTATGTGCCGTTCAAGTCCGGCGACTACTTCGACCAGGATCAACTGCTCCAATTACAGCAGGCACTCAACGGCGCGGATTATTTTTCGGTAGTCAACGTACTGCCGCAGGTCGACGAAAAAGCCGATGGCCGCGTCGACGTGAAAGTAGAACTGGCCCCGGCCAAGCGCACCATCTACACAGGCGGCCCGTTTATCGGCACCGATACCGGTGTGGGCGTGCGCGCCAGCATGGAGCGGCGTTGGGTCAACGATCGCGGTCACAAATGGAAAAACGAACTGGTCCTGGCACAACGACTCAAGACGCTGTCTACGCTCTATTCCATTCCGATGCCCGGCACCGACCAGCGTAGTTTCAACGTCGGCGCGAACTTCCGCGACGCTAATACCGATACGTCCAAATCGCGCACGCTGGAACTCGTCGCCAACGAAACCAAGCTGTGGTATGGCTGGACGCGCACCATCGGGCTGCACGCGCTGTCCGGCACCTTTACCGTCGGCCAGCAAGCCAACGAAAACTTCAATGCGCAGGGTATCGAGCACGGCCGTAGCACCCTGCTGTATCCCGAGGTATCGCTCTCACGCAAGGTTGCCGATAATCCCACGTTCGTGCGCAAAGGCTGGGCGGTCAATATTTACGCACGCAGCACTGTGGGCACCCTGCTTTCCGACGCACGCTTCAGCCAATTTGCAGCCGATGCCAAGTGGATTCGCGCTTTCACCCGTCGTGACCGCCTGATCCTGCGCGGCGCGGTGGGTTATACCGAGACCAACGATTTCAATGCGCTGCCGCCGCAATTGCGCTTCTTCGCCGGCGGCGACCGTTCGGTACGCGGCTACGGTTATCAGACGATCGGTCCGAAGAACGATTTTGGCCGCGTGGTCGGCGGCAAGAATTTGCTGGTCGCCAGCACCGAGGTGGAGCATTACTTCACCCGCAACTGGGGCATGGCAGCCTTCGTGGACGCGGGCAACGCATTCAGCGGCATGAACTACAGCCCACGCATCGGCGCGGGCCTGGGCGTACGCTGGCTGTCGCCTGTGGGCATGATCCGCGTCGACCTGGGTACCCCGATCAACGACAAGCAGCGTCACGGCGTGGAGCTGCATCTGGTGATCGGACCGGATCTGTAAACCTGCGATGGATCGGCGCAAGCTGACGGCGCCGGTCTTGCAATGAGGAAGACAAGGCATGAGGAAGTGGCTCAAACGCGTAGGTTATGCGCTTGGCGCGCTGCTGCTGATGCTGGCGGCGATGCTGTGGTGGCTGCTGGGCACCGGCGGCGGGCTGCGCTTTGCCCTGGCGCAAACACAGCGCATCACCGATGGCGCATTGAGCGTGCAACGTGCCGATGGCCGCCTGGCCGGACCGTTGGAGCTGCGAGGCGTACGTTATGCCGACGGGTCCGGACTGGATGCACGTATCGCGCAGGCACAGTTGGATATTCGACTCTGGGCGCTACTGAGTCGTCGCGCCCATGTGCTAAATCTCGACGTCGATGGCGTCGACGTGACCTTGCCCAAGCCTGCTCCTGAAGAGCCTGAAAGCACAAGCAGTTTCTCACTCAGACCGCCGGTCGATCTGCTGCTCGATCGCGTGCACGTGGGTAAGGTACGCATCGCCCAGATGCAAGATCGGGGCGCGCCGGAGCCTGTATTCGTTTCCAATCGTCTCGACCTGGCCGGACGCTGGACCGCCAAGGGCATCGAACTGCATCGGCTGAACCTTCAAGCACCCGATGGCCACGCCGAGCTGCGTGGCGATCTCGCTATCAGCGTGGACGAGCAAGGCGACGGCGCGCTCGGCTTCGCCTGGAAGATCGCCGGTGTCGATTATGCCGGCGATGTGGAAGCGCACGGCAACGGCAAGCAGGTGAAAGTCACACTCAAGCTCAGCCAGCCCATGGCCGCGCAAGTGGATCTGGATCTGACGCAAAGCGGTGAGTATCCGTGGACGGCAAAGGTCGCCCTGCCCGCCTTCGATCCCAAGCCCCTGCTCGGCGACAGTTCACTCAAGACCTTGGCGCTGGATATCCAGGGCAGCGGCAATCGTCACGGCGGCCGCATCGAAGGTCGCGTCGACCTCAATGGCTATGCATTGCAATTGCAGCCGCTCAGTGCACATTTCAGCGACGACTTCAATCTGCTCACGCTCGACGAGCTCAAGCTGGGTTCGCCGCAGATCAAGGGTACGCTCGGCGCAAGCGGCACCATCAAGCTCGGCCCGCCACCGCTCAACGTCGATCTCGCGCTGCACTGGCAGGACGTGCTGCTGCCAGCGAACCTGGTCGGCCAGGACCTGGCAAGTCGTGGCAGCCTCATCTTCAAGGGCGGCACCGAACAATTCCATGCCGAGGGCGATGTCGATATCGGTCCGCCGGGCAAGCTCGCCAAACTCGCGCTCAATCTGGATGGCACGCAGAAGCAACTCAATCTGCATACGCTCGAGCTGAAACAACCGCGCGGATACCTGCTCGCTAAAGGCATCGTGGATCTGCAGCCGGCGCTGGCCTGGCAGATGCAACTGACAGCGGACGAACTCGACCCCGGCCAGTTGCTGGCAGGCTGGAACGGTTCGCTGGACATGGATATCGACACGCAAGGCACCTTGTCCCAAGATCAGCCCGACGCCACTGTGGAAATCCGCAAGCTCGACGGGCGCTTGCGCGACCGCACCATCAAAGGCAGCGGCAAGCTGCATGTCACGCCTGCGCAGGTGCTCGACGGCAAACTGCAACTGGCTTCAGGCGGAAGCACGGTAGCTATCGTCGCGCGCCCGGGCACAAGCAACGATATCGACCTCGAGCTGGCGATCGCTTCGCTTGGCGACTGGCTGCCGGATGCAGCCGGCAGACTCGACGGTAATGTGCGCGTGCGCGGCAAGCTGCCCAAGCTCGCGGTAGACGCGCACATGAACGGCATCGGCGTCGGCTATGCGGAGCAGACCATCGCCAAGCTGCAGTTGACCGCTAACATACCGGATATCGGCAAGCCCGGCGGCAAGCTCGACCTGACCGCCCAGAACGTCATGGCCGGCGGCTTGGCATTTCACCAAGTTGCATTGCACGGCAACGGCTCCGTCGAGCAACACAGCTTGATTCTGGATGCACAAGGCGACCGACTCTCCACCGGCATCAGCCTGAACGGCGTGCTCAAGGGCAGCAGTTGGAACGGTACGTTATCGCGCTTCGATCTCGAGCCGCAGGGCATCCCGCGCTGGCATCTGATGCAGCCCACGCGCCTGACCTATGCCGATGGTGCGGTGAATCTTTCCGAGCTATGCCTGACCGCCGGCACGCCGCAGCTATGTCTCGCGGCCAAGCAGGATAAGGCCGGCAATCTCGATGCCAGCTATCGCCTGCGCGAGCTGCCGCTTGCGTTGCTGACCGCCATTGCCGGCTCACGCGACATGCCGATGCGCGCCGAAGGCGTCCTCAACGGCAACGGCGCCATCCGCCGCAACGCAGCCGGGGTGCTCAGCGGCAACGCCACGCTCGCCTCGGTGCGCGGCAGCATCACCTATGTCGAGCACGCCGATCGGCCGCTGCTCAGCTACACCGATCTGGCACTGAATGCGGAACTCAGCCCGACCAACCAACGTGCCAATCTCAGCGCCAACCTCAACGACGGCGGCCGAATCGATGGCCAAGTGAGCGTCTCCGGCGCGCAACAGAGCCTGTCCGGACAGATCGGATTACGCTTCAACGACCTGGGCCTGATCGAACTTTTCACCAACGAAGTGGCAAGCGTCAAAGGCCATCTGCAAGGTCAGTTCCAGCTCGGCGGCACGCTCAAGCAGCCGGCCGTTACAGGCCGCGCCGATGTCGTCGACTTTGCCGCAGAAGTCCCGGTGGTCGGGCTCAAGCTCGGCCAGGGCCGCATCGCCGTCAGCACGACCGACGCGCAGCGGTTCGATATCCAGGGCAGCGTCCAATCAGGCAAAGGCACGCTGGCGATCGACGGCTATGCCGGCATTGGCCAGAACGCGCAAACCTCCCTCACTCTGAAAGGCAGCCAGTTCACCGCTGCCGATATTCCGGCGGCCAAAGTGGTGATCTCGCCCGATCTGGTCCTCAAGCAGGACCCCAAGGGCATCGACATCGGCGGCGAAGTAAAGCTGGAAAGCGCCGACATCGATGTCTCCAAACTGCCCGGCGCCGGCGCAACGCGGGCATCGCCCGATGTTGTCGTGGTCGATCAACAAAAAGAACAAGAGGAGGCTGCCAAGCTTCCGATCACGGCACAGATCAAAGTGGATCTCGGCCGCCACACGCATCTGGTCGGCATGGGCCTGGACGGACGCTTGAGCGGTGTTCTCAATGTGAGTGAACGACCCGGCCGCGCTACCACCGGCCAGGGGCAGATTACCGTCGACGGTATCTACAAGGCCTATGGGCAGAATCTGCAGATCGAACAGGGACGCCTGCTGTTTGCCAGCACACCCATCGACAATCCGGGCCTCGACATTCGCGCGGCACGCAAGCTCAACCCCAACGCCACCATCGACGAAGGACAGAAAGTCGGCTTGTATGTGTCCGGGACGGCACAACGTCCCGTGCTGACCGTGTACTCCAATCCGGTGATGGAACAATCCGATGCGCTTTCTTACCTGATCACCGGCAAGCCCTTGTCGCAGGTCAAAGGTGGCGAGGGCAGCATGGTCGGCGCGGCGGCGCAGGCGCTCGGTTCGGCGGCGGGCGACCTGCTCGCCAAGAGCATCGGTTCGAAGATCGGTGTCGACGATATCGGTGTGTCGAGCAACGAAGCGCTCGGCGGCACGTCCGCGTTTACCGTAGGCAAGTATTTGTCGCCACGCCTCTACTTGAGTTACGGCGTCGGCCTGTTCGAACCTGGGCAAGTCATTACCCTGCGCTATCGGCTGAGTAAACGCTGGAACTTCGAAGCGCAGAATGCGACGGACTTTAGCCGCGCCAGCTTGAATTACCGCATCGAGAAATAGCCGGGTAAGTCGCGATGTGAGGAAGAGCGAGCGTGGGGTGCTGCTGTCGCTCCTACAAGCCAGGTTGAACTGAATCTTCGGCAGAAGCAGGAGGAAAGGAGCAGTCCGCGTAAGGGCGAGGTACGGAAGATCGCCCCGGTCAGGATCCCCGATCCCTGGCTTTGCCGGAGCGCAGACTGGGGTGAGGAGTAACCCCACGACACAGTGCATCGCGGCAAGCGCAGCCCGCCCTAGCCCATCAGTCATGCCTCCAAGCACCGGCCGCCCGCCTTATCGTGTATTCCCCACCTCTCAGGGCCACTACCGTGCAACGACTACGCTGGATTCTCACTGCCGCCGTCTTGGGCGGCTCGACCACGCTGGTCGGCGTCAACGCCGCCGACGCACCGGCCAAAACCACGCCTTCTGGCATCGACCTGGCCGGCATGGATCACGCCATCAAGCCCGGCGACGATTTCGACGGCTACGCTAACGAGGGCTGGCGCAAGACCGCGCAGATTCCAGCGGACCGATCCAGCACCGGCATCTTCCTGAAGGTGTTCGAAAAGGCCGAAAAGCGTAATGCCGAACTGATCCGCGATATGGGCAAAGGCAGTCCAGCCGCTGGCAGCAATGCGCGCAAGATCGCCGACTACTACGCGGCATTCATGAATACCGCGCAGATCGAGAAAGCCGGATTGGCACCGTTGAAGGCCAGTTTCGACCAGATCGACGCCATCAAGAGCATCGCCGACCTCTCACGCGTGCTCGGTAGCGGCCTGCGCGCCGATGTCGATCCGGTCAACGCGACGAATTTCGACACCCAGAATCTGTTCGGCCTGTTTGTCACCCAGGGTCTGGAAGACCCCACGCACAATGTCGCCTATCTCTTGCAAGGCGGCCTCGGCATGCCCAGTCGCGATTATTACCTTGGCAACGACAAGGATATGGTCGCAGCGCGCGAGAAGTACCAGACGTATGTCGCCGCCGTACTCAAGCAGGCAGGCATCGCTGACGCGGATGCCAAGGCCAAACGCATCTACGCGCTGGAATTGAAGATCGCCCAGGGCCAGACCGACCTGGTGGCCAGCCAGGACGTGCACAAGGCGAATAATCCATGGCCCACCGCCGAGTACGCCAAGCATGCGCCGGGCATGGACTGGAATGCCTATTTTGGCGCCGCCGGCCTGTCCAAGCAGAAAGTGGTTTACGCCTGGCAACCGGAGGCGATCGCCAAGCTGTCCGCACTGGTATCCAGCGAGCCGCTGGATACGTGGAAGGACTATCTGACCTTCCACACCATCAACCAAAGCACTGCCGTGTTGCCGGCCGCTTATGACCGGCTCGCCTTCGGGTTCTACGGCACCGCCTTGCAAGGCACGCCTAAGCAGCGCGATCGCTGGAAACGTGGCGTCAGCTCGACCAACAATGCACTCGGCGACGCGGTGGGTCAGGAGTACGTCAAGCGCTACTTCCCGGCTTCGTCGAAAAAGCAGGTGCAGCAGATGGTGACCAATATCCTGGCCGCCTTCGACGATCACGTCGACACGCTGGACTGGATGACGCCGGCAACCAAGCAAAAGGCCAAGGCCAAGATCGAAACGCTTCGCGTAGGCGTGGGCTATCCGGAAACCTGGCGCGATTACAGCACGCTGGAGGTCCGCGCCGACGACGCGCTCGGCAACCAGTTGCGTGCAGAGAAGTATGAGTACCAGCACCAGCTGGCCAAGCTCGATCAGCCAGTCGACAAGGGCGAATGGTGGATGACGCCGCAGACAGTCAATGCGGTGAACCTGCCGTTGCAGAATGCCTTGAACTTCCCCGCGGCGATCCTCGAAGCGCCGTTCTTCGATCCGAAAGCCGATGCGGCTGCCAACTATGGATCGATCGGTGCCGTGATCGGCCATGAGATCAGCCACAGCTTCGATAACACCGGCGCCGAGTTCGATGCGCAGGGCCGCCTGGCCAACTGGTGGACCCCCGAAGACCAGGCGCACTTCAAGGCCGCCGGCCAGAAGCTGGTCGAACAGTACAACGCCTATGAACCGCTGCCTGGCGTGCACATCAACGGTCAGCAGACACTTGGCGAGAACATCGCCGACGTCTCCGGCCTAGCCATCGCCTTCGCGGCCTATCACAAGTCGCTGGGCGGTAAACCGGCACCGGTGATCGACGGCCTGACCGGCGACCAGCGATTCTTCCTCGCCTTCGCACAATCCTGGCGCGAGAAGACCCGCGAAGCGGCGCTGCGTCAGCAGCTGATTACTGACGGCCATTCGCCAGGCGGCTATCGCGCGCAGACCGTGCGCAATATCGATGGCTGGTATGACGCGTTCAAGCCTCAGGCTGGGCAGAAGCTCTATCTTGACCCGCAGCAGCGCGTAAAGATCTGGTAAGCCATATCCGCTGTATTGGCGGATTGCGGTTGCGCCCCAGGTGCCGGATGAATTTCCGGCCCTGGGGCTTTTTTTGTCTAGTGCGAGCAACGGCATCGCAATATGTCGGCATGTCGCCTACTTGCCCGGTGGATTCGTGCTTTTGTCTGCACAAGCGGCAAGGCAACCTCGATACCCACATCCTTCAAAAAGCCTACCTCGCTCGCTGAAGCGGCCCGCATCATTACTAGGCGTCGACGAACATAATTCTCAGCGCACGCTTATCCCGTAAGCGGCAAATCAAGGACAGGCAACCGATTCGTCTTGTGATTCTTCGAATCGACCAACGCCATTGCAAAGGATGCAAAATGAACGCACTCACCCGCTCGATATTATCGCTGAGCATGCTTGCGGCCACCTCGACCGCGATAGCTCATGAACCTCCGCATATACCTGCAGCAAGCGATGACGGCAACGAACGCATGGCCGTGCAAGATGCCTATTTCGCTCGCTCCCTGCTCGCCTCGCAGACCCGATGGCAAAGCATATCCGCCCAGTTAGGCATGACCCCACAAACGGGAAGTCGGAACGCCACGGGCAACGGAGGTTTGCAGCTATGCCCAAATCACGGGGGAAGCGGTTACTCCCATGGCTACGACGGAGAAACCAAGTCCCTGGAATGTAGCGAAACGACGCATTCATTCTCACTCAACAACAGCGGCGATGCCGATGGCACCCATGGATTTGAGGCAGCGACCGCGCGGGTCACCGGCTATGCCGACGGCCGTCTCGTGCTCAAGGGCGACGGCGGCATTACCCTGATGGGCGAAACCACTTTTCAAGCAGCCGCGTATATGTCGGGCCATCAGCTTCATGCGTTAGGTGCCGCGACTGCGGATAACGACGCGGTAAACCTTTCGCAGCTCAAAGCGATCGTCAGCGAATTGGGAGGCGGCGCAACATTCAATCAGGATGGCGGCTTTACCAAACCGACCTACGATCTGGCCAACGGCGGCAAGCAACACACCATAGGCGAAGTTTTCGATGCCCTGGACGAGGCGATCTTGCAGAATACGATCGCCGCGAATCGCCTCGATAGCCGTGTTTCCGACAACAAAGATGACATCCTGGACATCTACAAGCATTTGGAAGCAAACGGCAACGGCATCGTCAAGCAGGACCTGAACTCCGGCAAGATCCTTGTCGGCGGGGATCTTGCCGGCAGTGTCGTCGACTTTTCCGGCAAAGACGGTCCACGGGTACTTTCCGGTATCGGCAATGGCAAAAAAGACGACGACGCCGTCACCCTTGCTCAACTCAAGGCATTGGGCGCTTACGATCCTGTCAACGGCCGCATCCTGGGCGCACTGGTGTATGACGATGAGACGCTCGATCGCGCTACGCTCGGCGGCAGTAATGGCACGGTGGTTGCGAATATTGCTGGAGGCTTGATTGCTCAAGGCAGCAAAGAAGCCATCAACGGCGGTCAGTTTTTCGACTTGCAAACCATGCTACAGAACTCGATCGACGATCTGGGGAAACGCATCGACAGCATCGAAGAAATTCCCCTGCGCAATGGCGATCCCGGCGACAACTTCATCGGGAACGATGCCGGTGGCGAACGCATTACCCACATCGCCGATGGTATCAAGCCAACCGACGCGGCAAGCGTTGGACAGGTCGACGAAGCGCTAAAAACCGCCAAATCCTATACGGACACCAAATTCAAGGATTTAAGCGGCGCATTAGACAGCTTCAAGAGCGAAGTCCATCGGCAATTCGAGCGTATCGAAGGACGTCTCAGCCGCCTGGGTGCAATGAGCGCTGCCCAGACACAAATGGCAATCAACGCGTCCGGCGCCACGACACAACGCGGGCGCATTGCAGCCGGTGTAGGATTGCAGAACGGCAAATCGGCACTCGCGATCGGCTACGCCTCCCGCATCAACGAACGCGTAAGCTTGAGCATCGGCGGTGCGTTCAGCGGCTCGGAAAATAATGCCGGCATGGGTATCGGCGTCGATTTCTAGTTGCGCTAGCACGGATAGCTCTCTCCCCGTTTTGCCGGGGAGAGAGCATCCAGTGAGTAAGCTGCTTAGCCCAAAAAAAGCCAGGCAACGTTTCAGACGATACCCAGCCCTTCGATATCGCAGATAATTTTATCTTCGAAGCCGGCCATCTCGGCGAAGCGGCGACCGCGCTCGGCGTAGTCGCGGAACTGATCGAAACTCGGTGCACCGGGCGACAGCAGAATGGTGCCGCCGACGGGCGTAACTGACCGCGCCCGGTCGACGGCCTCCTTTAAACCTGCCGCCTCGATCAGATGACCGGCAAATCCGGCATCGCGCAAGGCCCTGGCGATGCGAGTGCCATTGCTGCCTTGGGCCACGATCGTATGCGATGGCGCGGCACACATGCGCGCAACGAATCCACCCCAATCCAGTCCGCGATCGTGCCCGCCGACAATCACCGTCACTGCGCGTGCACCGAGACTCGCCAACGCGGCCAGGGTGGCCTCTGGCGTAGTGCTGATGGAGTCGTTGACCCAATACCAGCCATCGCGTTCCCCCAGTGGCTGCAAGCGATGAGGCAGGGGATGAAAATTCGCCAACGCTGGTGCTGCCGCCAGGGCATCGCCGCCGCTCACTTCGATCGCAGTCAGGGCGGCACACGCATTGAGCGCATTGTGCGCACCGGGTACCGGCAAATCGGCGACAGCGAAGACCGGTTTCTCGCCGCGGTGAATAAACCCGTCACGCACATGCCAACCCGTAGGCTGTCCGAACAACAATCGATGAGGATGACCCGCCGTTTTTTCCAACAGGCCTGGCTGCAAGGCATTGACCAACAGATAGCGCGATACGTCGGCCAGCTTCAGTTTGTCAGCCACATAGCGCTCACGCGAACCGTGCCAATCCAGGTGCTCCTCGTACAGACTCGTAATCACGCCCAGCTGCACAGGCCCTGCTTCGCCGGTCTGAAAGCTGGAAAGCTCTACCGCCCACAGCTCCGCCTGGCCATCGAGCAGCTCGAGCATCTGCATGCCGATATTTCCAGCCAATGCGGTACGAATACAAAGAGCCCGCGCCAAATGCGCAATCAATGCCGTCGTGGTGCTTTTCCCCTTGGTGCCGGTCACGGCAACAACGTGCGCGTCAGGCCGCTCGCCGAACCACAGGGCGGTACCCGAAGTAACGGCGAGCCCTTCGGACTGGGCAGCGAGCAGGGCCGGCTTGTAAGCCGATACACCCGGTGATTTCACCAGCACATCGAACGCGGACAACGCCGTCGCATCGGGCTCGCCGCCTTTCACTACCAGCGCGCTGTCGAAAGCCTTGGCTGCCGCAACTTCGACCTCGCTGCAGAACAGCGTCAATGACAACTCAGGCAGGCGTGCACGCAAGACACCGACAACGGCCTTGCCTTCACGACCGAAGCCCCAGATCGCGACTCGCTTGCCAGCCAGTTCGGCGATACGCATAGCGGCCTAGTCGAATAGCGCAAGCGCACCGTGCAGGCGCGCGGGGATACCGTGTTCGACGGACGCTTCCAGCCAAGGCTCCAGCGCCAACTGGCTGGCATCGAGTTGCGGCAGGATTTCCTGGCGGAATCGCGCCACCAAAATATCTTCCTGCCATTCCGGCCGCTGACTGAGCGCATACATGGCCGCGCGGGCCTCAGCGCCTTCGCCGACGCACTCGAACGGCTTGTGATCCTGGTATTCCAGCAAAGCATCGAAGCCGGCGGCCTGCGTTTCATCGTCGAGCAAGTTACGGCCAAAGATCGACAGCAGGCGTGGCTTGGGTAGGAACGGCGCCAGCGCCAGGAACACGAAATGGCATTTGGGACACTGCCCGCACCAGCGGTCGGCCGGTTTCGGCCCAAGGATCTTGAAGTTGCGATTGCAGCTGGAAAAAGCGTCGAAATACGGCGTCAGTTTGGCGAACGCGCGCGTCACCGCCAGCTCGGCATAGGGTCGGAGCAATGAAAAGTAGTCGAGGTCGGCTGCAACGTGGCTGCGAACCCAATGGGAGAAAAGTTGCTCGAAAACGTAGCCCTTGCTCCACTGATGATTGACTTGCTGGCCATCGTATTCGAGCGTCGCGGCCGAAGCGGAGCGCTCGTTGGCAAAGGCGATGCTGTCGAAACCATAGAGAATCGACGCCAGCACAAGGATCGCTGAATTGATCGCAGTGACCGGGATATGCCCGTTCCACGCGCCCAGACGGTTGAGCTCGAACAGTCCAGGCGCCAGCTCACGCTGGATATTGAGCGTCGGCAGGCCAGTGCGTTCGGCACAAGCGGCAATCAGACTGGAATTGCCGACCCAGACGGCCGTCGCCTCGCCGCCGGCTTGCTTGATCGCCTCGACCGCGACCAGCGAATCCTTGCCTCCGCCGATCGGCACCAATGTGCGCGCAGGCAGTCCCAAGGTCATAGCCGGCGCGCCGGCCTTGCCACCGCGTGGGAAAACCACGCGACCGCGCAGGTCCAGTCCGTTCCGATAGGCGAACTCGGCCAGGCCGTGCAGGTACAGCGCATCGAGCAGATCAGCCGTGGCGTCGTCCAGCGGGCCATCGGCCAGTTCGATCTTCGGCGGAACGCCGGCCTTGTAGTAGCTGACGCCGGCAAACAGATGCAGCGCCTTCAAAGCAGCCTCGAACGCTTGCGCATACTTGGGCACAACGGGCGGTGCATGCGGAAAACGCACACGCTCGATCAGCTCCTCGCCACGATCGAAGGCATAGACCAGTTCGGCCACGCCATCGGCATAACTGCAACGTACGAAGCGAAATACCTGCGTCAGGCGTGGCTGGATTGCGTCGCTCACCAAGTTCTCCATCAATCCAGCACGATTTCTTCGGCCGGTCCGCGCAGATTGTACGGCGAAGACATCACCTGACCGTAGGCACCGGCGGTGGCGATCAGAATGACGTCGTCCTCACGGCTTTCCGGCAAGCGGCGGTCGTTGCCCAGCACGTCGCCGGATTCGCAGATCGGGCCGACGATCTGGTACATGGCCGTGGCCGGTTCGTTGAAGCGAGTGAGATTGGCGATCTCGTGCCAGGCGTCGTACAGCGCCGGGCGAATGAGATTGTGCATGCCCGCATCCACGCCGAGGTAACGCCATGCCCCCTTGCCCTTGAGCTGGGTGACCTTGGCCAGCAGCACGCCGGATTCCGCGACCAGGAAGCGACCCGGCTCCATCCAAAGCTGGTATTGGGGATAGACGCGCTTGACCTCAGCCAGGGCGGCACCGACGGCATCGAGATCCAGCGGTCGCTCGCCAGGATGCGAGGGCACGCCCAGGCCACCGCCGATATTGAGAAATGCCACCGTCGGAATGCGCTCGGCAATGCTCGCCAACTGCGCGTAGACCTCTGCCCAATGCGCCGGATCGAGCACGCCCGAACCCAGGTGCGCATGCAGGCCGACGATGCGCGCATGACGCGCGGTGGCCAGATGCACGAACGCATCGAGCTGGTCCAACGGCAGGCCGAATTTGCTCGTGCTGCCGCCGGTACGGACCTTGTCGTGATGGCCCAGGCCACGGCCCAGGTCGATACGCACACTGATGTCGTGACCTTCGAACGTTTCCACCCAATGTTCCATCGGGTGCAGCGAATCGACGGTGAGCAGCACGCCAGACTCGAGCGCTTCGCGATAATCGCTGCGCGGCGCAAAGTTGGGCGTGAACAGGCGCGGCGTATCGGCTGGCACGGTCTCTGCGACGCGCTTGAGTTCGCCGGGAGAGACGCATTCCATGCCAAGACCCTCCTCGGCTAGCGCCTTGAGGATGGCCGGATGCGAATTGGCCTTGATCGCATACAGCAAGCGGTCGACCGGCAATTTGGCCTTGAGCGCGCGGGCGCGCTCGCGCACCGTATTCAGATCGTAGACGTAACGCGGCGTGTGTTCCTCGGCCAGCTTGATCAGCTGCGCGCGCTTGTCCATCCACCAGACGGGATCGCGGCCGTTTTCGGCGACGCCATAGAGCCGCTCCCAGCTCGGGCCGAACAGCGTCGCATCGTCGGTACGCATCGCACCGGCACGTACCAGTTGTTCATGCAATTGCGGCAGCAATTCGTCGACGACACTTTCGTCGACCACGAATGTGAAGTTCAGATTGTTCGACGACTGCGAAATCATGTGCACGCGGTGCTGGCCGAACTCCGCCATTACCGTGTGCAGGCGATGCAGCATGGAGCGCATGCCGCGACCGACCATGGTGACCGCGGCGCAGGGCGCAATCACCTTGACCCGGCAGACCTTGGCCAGATCCGCCGCGAGCGCGGCGAGTACGTCCGAGTCGAGCAGGTTTTCGGTAGGGTCCAGCGAAACCGTCACGTTGGTCTCGGCCGAACCGATCAAGTCGACCGACAAGCCGTGCTGCTTGAACTGCTGGAACACGTCCGCAAGGAAGCCGACCTGCTGCCACATGCCGACCGATTCCATCGACACAAGCGTGATGCCCTTGCGCGTGCTGATCGCCTTGATGCTCGGCGCTTCCTCGCGCAACTCCGGGCCGATATGCGTCCCGCTGAGTTCGGGCCGATTGGTATCCTTGACCAGCAGTGGTACACGCGGCTCACGCAGCGGCGACAGGCAGCGTGGATGCAGTACCTTGGCGCCGGTCGAGGCGATTTCCTGGGCTTCTTCGTAATCCAGCCGCTGCAACAGGCGCGCACCGGGCACCTGACGCGGATTGGCCGTGAACATGCCCGCGACATCGGTCCAGATCTCCACGCGCTGAGCCTTGAGCAAGGCGCCGAAATACGAAGCGGAGGTGTCCGAGCCGCCACGACCGAGCAGCACGGTGCGTCCCTCGCTTTCACGCGCAATGAAACCCTGCGTGATAAAGGTTTCGCCCTGCCCTGCCAAGCGTGCGGCCAGCGCCGGATCGGGCTTGGCATCGACCATGGCCGAGAGCAGCTTGCTGCGCTCGTTCTGGTTGGGCAACGCCACCGCCGCGAGGCAATCGCGTGCGTCGATCCATGTCGTCGGCAAGCCGCTATGGCTCAAAAACGCCGCGCCCAGGGCGCTCGAAAGCAGTTCGCCATGCGCCTGCACGCGCGCGGCCCAGGCCAGCTCGCCCAGCCTGGACGGGCCCTCTTCGGCCAGAGCGGCCAGATCTTTCAAGCGTGCCGCCAATGTCTCGGGCATCGCCAGCTGCATATGCGCAAGCAGACTATCGTGGCGCTCCGCGATCGCTTTGGCCGCGTCGCTGCGTTTTCCCTTCTCGCCCTCGGCGCACAGTTGTTTGAGTGCGTCGGTGATGCCGGACAGTGCGGAAACGACGACCAGCACGCGCGCCCCTTCGGCGCGACGGCTGCTGACCAGTTCCAGGATGTTCTGCCAGCGTGGGAGCGTGGCGACACTGGTGCCGCCGAACTTCATCACGATCCACGGGGCGTCCGCCAAAAGCGGAGCGAGGGTTTGCGGGTTCACGAGGTCTCGGGTGAGTTGGTAGGGAAATTTATCCGGCCAGTGTTGCGCTGCGACAGATGGATTGCAATGGGAGGACGCAGGCGTATGGATGGCTATTTGGTGGTTGTGGCGCGATCAAGAGCGGGGGCGAGTAACGAGGGCGCAAGTCCGAGAGGGTGTGACGAGTTCAAAACGCCCTCGACGCTCTCGTTACCAGCGAGATCACCGTAGCGTGCATCCCGGCGCCCTCGCGACTCGCCCCTCGTCCCTACCATCCCGCCTCAATCCAACAGCAAGCGCTTACGCCACAACCACGGGAATCTTGCCGATCCGCGCCTGCCACTCGCGCGGCCCCGTCTGATGCACCGAAGTACCCAGCGAATCGACGGCGACGGTCACGGGCATATCCTTGACCTCGAATTCATAGATCGCTTCCATTCCCAGATCGGCGAAGCCGACCACGCGGGAGGCCTTGATCGCCTTGGATACCAGATACGCCGCACCACCGACCGCCATCAGGTACACCGATCGGTGCTTCTTGATCGCCTCGATTGCCGCTGGGCCTCGCTCTGCCTTGCCGACCATGCCGAGCAGCCCGGTCTGTGCCAGCACCTGCTCCGTGAACTTGTCCATGCGTGTGGCGGTGGTCGGACCTGCAGGGCCGACGACTTCGTCACGTACCGGATCGACCGGACCGACGTAGTAGATGAAACGGTTGGTGAAATCCACCGGCAACGGCTCGCCCTTGTTGAGCATATCGACCATGCGCTTGTGCGCGGCGTCGCGGCCGGTCAATAGCTTGCCGTTGAGCAACAGCACTTCGCCGGGCTTCCAACTGGCGACTTCTTCCTGGGTGACCGTATCGAGATTGACGCGACGACCCTTGCTAGCGTCGTAGGTCAGTTTCGGCCAATCCTCCAGCGATGGCGGATCCAATGCGACCGGGCCCGAACCATCCAGGGTGAAATGCGCATGGCGGGTCGCCGCGCAGTTCGGAATCAGCGCCACCGGCAGGTTAGCCGCGTGTGTCGGATAATCCTTGACCTTGATATCGAGCACGGTGGTCAACCCGCCCAGGCCCTGCGCGCCGATACCCAGCGCATTGACCTTCTCGTACAACTCGATGCGCAACTCCTCGGCGCGGCTGCTCGGGCCGCGTGCGATCAGATCCTGGATATCGATCGGCTCCATCAGGGCTTCTTTGGCCAGCAACATCGCTTTCTCGGCGGTGCCGCCGATACCGATGCCCAGCATGCCCGGCGGACACCAGCCGGCGCCCATCGTCGGTACGGTCTTGAGCACCCAGTCGACGATGGAGTCGGACGGGTTGAGCATGGCGAACTTGCTCTTGGCCTCCGAGCCGCCGCCCTTGGCCGCGACGATCACGTCGACCGTATTGCCCGGCACGATGGAGACATTGATGACCGCCGGGGTGTTGTCCTTGGTGTTGGTCCGCTTGCCGGCCGGGTCGGCCAGTACGCTGGCGCGCAGCTTGTTGTCCGGATCGTTATAGGCGCGGCGCACGCCCTCGTTGACCATATCTTCCAGCGACAGGGTGGCATCGTCCCAGCGCACCCCCATGCCCACCTTGAGAAAAACCGTGACGATGCCGGTGTCCTGGCACAGCGGGCGATGACCTTCGGCGGCCATGCGCGAGTTGATCAGGATCTGCGCCATCGCGTCCTTGGCCGCGGGGCTTTCCTCGCGCTCGTAGGCGGCGGCGAGGTTGGTGATGTAGTCGACGGGGTGGTAGTAGCTGATGTATTGCAGGGCGTCAGCAACGCTCTGAATGAGGTCTTCTTGCTTGATAGCGGTCATGGCGGCAGCTTCGACGGGGAGGATGGGCGCGCCTTTCCACCGCGCGCAACCGCCCTATTGTGCCGCAATCGGCCCCATCCTCAAAAAGCGAGACCAGGGAGAACAGGCCTCGCCCTAGGGGGCTTCCAACCTGGAAACGATATTTCGCCGTAACCGAATAAGTGCCCATGCCATAAGAAATCGGATCGGTATCCCATTGATATCCGACCCGCTGTGCCTCGGTCTGGCCATGCCAGGCATACGGCCGATCGTCATGTGCGTCTGGCATACAGTACGGTCCGCCAGGGCTGGGATTGACGAAGAAATTATTCGCGTAGCTTGCGCCAGCAACAGAAGCCGGCACGATAGCTCAAACATGTGTGAATATTTTTTCACTGCACGAGTTCAATGAGTGCAGACGAAACGCATAGGGCGCCATTCACCGCCAAGGCGATGGCCACATAAAAAAGCAACGACCGCATTAAGCGGTCGTTGCTTTCGCAATACCCTACGATATCAAAAGCGAAATTCGCCGCCGATACTGGTCATGTTGACATACATCGACTTATCGCCCTTGCCGTCACCCGGCAAGCGGAAACGATCGACATTCAGGCCGATACTGAAGTGCGAGTTGATGTTGTAACCTGCACCAATGCCGAAATATTCGCCGGTGGCGAGCCTCGAGGATGTCGTATTCATCGGACGGGCCTCAAGAGTCTGGCGCCCACGATACCAACCCGCGCGGCCGCCCACATACCATTGATCGGTAATATTCCAATTGACGTTGCCACCCAGCAGATAGCCACGGCTCTTGAGCTTATAGCCCTCGAGCGCGGAATCCCCACGCTGGGTGACCGTGTTGTTGTTCGCGCCCAGATAGGCATAACCCGCCTCGACGCCATAATCGACGATGCTGTTCCAGCGATAGCCGACGCGCAACTGACCGGCGGCGCCCTGGTTTTCCTGCTTCATACCATTAGAGGAGCGGTTTTGTAGCCAGTTAGCGCGGCCAAGATTGCCATTGACGAAGAAATCGCCCGCAAAAGCCGAGGCAGTTGCGGTGCTCATAGCCACGGCAACAGCCGCTACGAGAAGCTTGTTCATTGGGGATAACGCTCCATGTTGTTTCGGTAGTCCGCCGCGGACTGTCAAATGGGGGATAAGTCCGTCGGCTACGCTCTATTTTAGATAGTCGATGTCCAGCAACCAATCAGACGCGTCTTACAGACTGGCCGCCCCCTTGCCCCCAGGCACCGATAACCGCCATGCTCGCGGCCGGCATCCTTCAGCGAAGACTCCATGAGCGACTCCTCGACGTCAGCCGGCTACATCCGCCGCCTCAGTTTGTGGGACGCGGCCCTGATCGTGGTCGGTGGCATCATCGGCGGCGGTATCTTCCTCAATTCCTATATAGCTGCGCAGCGCACCAGCTCGGGGTTGACACTGTTGCTGGTGTGGGTCGGCGCTGGCGTACTCACGCTGCTTGGCGCGCTGTGCTATGCCGAACTAGGAGCGCGCCGCCCGCGCGCCGGCGGCAGCTACGTCTACCTGCGCGATGCTTTTGGCCCGCTGGCGGGTTTCCTCTTCGGCTGGACGATGCTGCTGGTGATCTATTCCGGTTCCACCGCCGCGGTGGCGACCGGTTTTGCCACCTACACGGCCGCTGTGTTCGACCTGTCACCCAACACGGTGCGCCCGCTGGCGGTCGGCGGCCTGGTATTCGTTGCCGGCATCAACTTGTTCGGCCTGCGGCTGGGCGCACAGATCCAGAACCTCTTCACCTTGCTCAAGCTACTGGCGGTGGCCATGCTGGTGGTCTGCGGCCTGGTGTTTGCCGGCGTCGGGGGCGGCAGTCAGGCGCTGGCGCCCGATCCGGCACGCGCCGGTATCGGCTTCATGGGGGCGGCCCTGCCCGTACTGTTCGCCTATAGCGGCTTTACCTATCTCAATAACCTGGCCGGCGAAGTCCGGGAACCCCAGCGGACCCTGCCACGCGCCCTGCTGCTGGGCATGCTGCTGGTCATCGCCGCTTACGCACTGGTGAACATCGCTTACCTGTCGGTGCTGGGGCACGCAGGTCTGGCGGCAAGCCCCACGCCGGCCGCCGATGTCATGCAGCACGTCGCCGGTCCGATCGGCGCCAAGCTGATTGCCATCGGCATCGCCATATCCACTTTGGGCTTTTGTAATATCACCCTGGTCTCGGGCGCTCGCGTGTTGCAGGCCATGGGCGAGGACGGTCTGTTCTTCCGTAGCGTCGCGCGCCTGCACCCGCGCCATCACACGCCCAACGTCGCGTTGCTGCTGCTGACCGCATGGACCTGCCTGCTGGCGATTTCGGGCAGCTATGGTCAATTGCTCGACTATGCCACCTTCGGCGATTGGCTGGCCTGCGCGTTCGGCGTCGGCACGATTTTCTGGTATCGACGCCACGATGACGGGCATGCACCTCTGGATTTCCGCATCCCAGGCTATCCATGGCCGCCTTTGCTGTTTATCGCCACCGTCGGCCTGATCATGGTGTTGAGCCTGCATGACAGCCCGGTCAATACGGGCATTGGCCTGCTAATCATGCTGGCCGGAGTGCCGGTGTATTTCACCTGGCGGCGCCTATTCAGCGCGAAAGGACCCTAAACCTCGTCAACGATGCCAAAATAAGCCGATTCAGCGAGGAGAGTTCGGCAATGGCGGCACCGCTACAGGCGCAGAGCGCGCCCGCACCATCCGGCGGCACTGGCATCATCGCGCCCGAGAAGGCGCGTGAAGGCATCGACCTGGAGGTCAACGGCGAGCGCTTCCGTCATACCGGCGACCCGAAAATGCCCTTGCTGTGGTATCTGCGCGATGTATTGCGCCTGACCGGCACGAAGTACGCCGGGGAACGTGGCAGCGGTAGCGGCGCCGACCTGGTCATCGTCAACGGCAAGCTGGTCTCGGCAGTCGCCGTGACTATCGAAGAGTTGCATATCGGCAAGAGCGGCAGCGAAAGGCCCGGCAACGTACTGACCGTCGAGGGCCTGGCTGGCGGCGATGGCAAACTCCATCCGCTGCAGCAGGCATTCGTAGACGAAGATGCCATCGGCTGCGGCTACTGCACGCCGGGCTGGTTGATGGCGGCCAAGGAACTGCTCGATCGCAAGCGCAATCCAAGCGACGACGATATCGACCAATTGCCCAACCTCTGCCGCTGCGGCTGCCAGACCCGCGTGCGCCGCGCGATCAAGCGTGTCGCGGCTGCGACGAGCGGGAACAACAAGCCATGAGCAAGACGAATTTTTCGACAGGCAACGGCCTCTCCCGCCGCGGCTTCCTCAAGGTATTGGCCGGCACCGCTGGCGCACTGATCGTCGGCATTCCGCTGAGCGCTTCGCTCGCCGAGGCAGCCGACGCGCCGTTTCCGCTTTCCATGCTCGGCGATACGTTGTATGGCCTGGGCGCCTATGTGCGCATCGATGCCGACGGCAAGGTGTTGATCGGCGCGCGCGATCCGGATACCGGCACCGGTGTGGCCACGGCCTTGCCACGCATCATCGCCGACGAACTGGACGCCGACTGGAAGCAGGTCAGCGTCATCGGCCTCGGGTTGGGCGTGGAAAACAACAACGACCAGCCCCGCTGGCTCTACGGACGACAGATCGGCGGCACCGGCGAATCGATCCCGGCGGCATGGAACGACCTGCGTCAGGCCGGCGCGCTCGCCCGCTGGCTGTTGCTGCAAGCTGCGGCGCGCCAATGGGGCCTGCCTGCCGAACAGTTGCGGACCGAGGCTGGGCAGGTCATTGCCCCGGATGGCCGCCGACTCGGCTACGGCAGCCTGGCAGAGGCCGCCTCTAAGATGGCGCCGCCGTCGCAACCGGTCGCGCCCAAAGCACCCAATCTCTACAAGTTCATCGGCCAGCCGGCTGGCGATATCGACGCATATGCGATGGTCACCGGCCAGGCGCAATTTGCGATCGACCAGTCGCGCGCCGATGCGTTGGTCGCCGTACTACTGCGATGTCCCTGGCCCGACGGCACGCTGGAAGACTTCGACGCCAAGGATGCCAAGGCGCTCAAGGGCGTGGTCGATGTGATCGCGCTCAAGCCCGAACCGGGCCAGCCGCTCGGCGCGACGGTCTATGCAGCCGCGGTGGCGGTCGTGGCCGAAGATACGTGGAGTGCGCTACAGGCGCGGGCCAAGCTCAAAGTGAACTGGAAGCCGGGTGCCGGCCGCGACGAAAGCAGCGCCGCACTGGAACAGCAAGCCAACGACCTGGTCAATAACAAGGATCAGGCGCCGACCACGCGCGTGCGCGACGACGGCGATGTCGATGCGGCCAGCAAAAAAGCCGCGCGTCGATTGGAAGCGACCTATATTCAGCCGTGGCTGGCACATGCCACATCCGAGCCGATGAACTGCCTGGCACGCATCGACAGCGATCGCGCCAGCCTGGTCGTGCCCACGCAGGCACCGCAACGCGCCTGGGCGGTGGTACAACGCCTGACAGGCTTGAAACCGGAGCAGATCGATATCCAGGTTCCGCGCGTTGGCGGCGGCTACGGCCGCCGGCTCGATCACGATTATGTGGCCGAGGCGGTCCTGCTCGCGCAAGCGGTCAAAAAGCCGGTGCGTCTGCTGTGGACGCGCGATGACGACTTGGCGCACGACTACTACCGATCGGCCAGCGTGACGCGAATCAACGCGGTGCTCGACAGTAAGCGCAACATTTCCGCCTGGCACCAGCGCGTGGCGTCCGCATCCGCGTTGGTCGGTCGCGGGGTGCCGGACGCGCAACTGTGGACATCCGAAGTCGACGTCAATCAGATGCCCGCGGGACTGGTGCCAAATTATCGCAATGACTGGTACGGCCTGCAGTCGTCCCTGCGGCGTGGTCCGACACGCGGGATGCCGCATCTGAGCAATGCCTTCGCGACCGAAAGCTTCGTCGACGAAATCGCGCACATGCTCAAGGAGAATCCGCTCGATACGCGCCTGCGCCTGATCGGCGAACCGCGGCAGATCCCGCAACAAGGCGGCGGCAGCCTGGATACCGCCCGCCTGGCCAACGTGCTCAAGCTGGTCGCAGAACGTATCGACTGGTCGCGCTGGCTGCGCACCGTCAATGGCTTGGGCATCGCCAGCTGGTACGTCAACGGCGCTTACGTGGCGCACGCTGTGGAAGCTTCGTTGAATGGCGAGAAGCTCAATATCGAGCGCGTCGTATGCGCGGTCGATGTGGGCCGCGTGATCAATCCGCAGGGCCTGGAAGGCCAGGTTGCGGGCGCCACGCTCGATGCGATCTCCACGGCCTTGAATCTCGCGGTCACCTACAAGGATGGCCAGGTACAACAG
>NZ_DATCRY010000291.1:0-2244 GCF_036568765.1 Dyella sp.
GGGCATGGCGATATCCATTTCGGCCGATCTTCGTAAGCGTGTAGTCGCCGCTGTTGAAGGCGGTATGTCGCGTCGCGCGGCTGCGGCGCACTTTCGCGTGGGCGCGTCGAGTGCGGTCCGTTGGGTGGCGCAGGCGCGAAAGACGGGCAAGGTAACGGCGAAGCCGTAGATTCCATGGGGGGAGCGGTGAGCGAGCCCTTCCGATAGGTTTGGGTTTCCACACTCGAACCATCGGAGAGTCAGATGCAAGCACCGACCATTGGCACGCCCACCGCCGCGTATAGTGACACGATTTTCGTTGCGATTGAACTGAGCCAGAAGACGTGGCTGGTCACGGTACACAGCCCGGATCTGGGACGGATGTCGCGTTACAAAGTGGAGGGCGGCGATCACGCCGGGTTGCTGGCGCTGATCGCCAAGATCCGGGCGCGGGTGGCGCAGAAGCTCGGATCGGAGCCGCGCGTGGTGAGCTGTTACGAGGCCGGCTATGACGGTTTCTGGCTGCACCGGCTGCTGGTGACGGCGGGGATCGAGAACTTCGTGTTCGACCCGGCGAGCATCGCGGTCGAGCAGCGCTCGCGGCGGGCCAAGACGGACCGGATCGACGGCGAACTGCTGTTGCGCACGCTGATGGCCCATCTGCGCGGCGAGCCGCGAGTGGTGCGGATCGTCCGGGTGCCTACGGTGGAGCAGGAGGATGCCCGACGTGTGAGCCGCGAACGCGATCGGCTGGTCACGGAGCAGACGGCACACACCAACCGGATCAAGGCGCTGCTGCGTCTGTCGGGCCTGAAGGTCGGCAACCCTCGCCATCGCAAGTGGCTCACCTGGCTGGAGCAGCAACGCGATTGGCAAGGCCATCCGCTGCCGCCGCACGTTCTGGCCGAGATCAAGCGCGAGCATTCGCGTCTGATTCTGGTGCGTGAGCAGCTTGCGACGCTCGAGAAAAGCCAGGCGGCAGCGCAGGGGTCTGCAGCTGGCGAGCCGCTGGCCAAGCAGCAGGCGCAGTTGCAACAACTCAAGGCGCTCGGCCCGGCCCTCGCCACGACGTTGTCGGGCGAACTGTTCTACAAGGACTTCAGTAACGGACGCCAGGTCGGCAGTTATTGCGGCCTGGCACCCAGCCCGTGGCGGAGCGGCGGCATCGATCGCGAGCAGGGCATCAGCAAGGCGGGTAATGCCCGCGTCCGCCAGAAAGCAATCGAACTGGCTTGGCTGTGGCGGCGTCACCAGCCGGACAGCGCGCTCAGCCGCGAGTTCGAGCGCCGCGTGCTCAACGCCGGCAAGCGCGCCAGGCGCATCGCGATCGTGGCGCTGGCGCGCAAGCTGATCGTGGCGCTGTGGCGCTATCTGCAAACCGGTCTCGTGCCGACGGGGGCCGTGATGAAGGCTTAACCGAACTTCGCGATCAGGCCTGCGGTTCGCCGCGGTCCTGCGAGGATGGATGATGACCGTGCCACCCTAGGGCTGCTACCAACAGCCGCCTTGTAGATGGGTCTCATCCTCCTTGGCTTCTTCGCCGCAAGCATGCGGAACAAGGGTCTGGATGACTTCATCCGACCGGATATGAGGTGATGCAGCGAAACGCTGCTGGAACTTCGAAGCCAGTCCTCGCCATCGACCGCGGCTCATCGCGCCACATATCGCTTTGTGCCCCACCGCAAAGCCGCCCGCCCGCTACGGCGCAATATGAAGCGCGCGGTCGGTCGGCTTTGCTCCACCCAGTGCAGCGCCAAGGAACAACTCGACACCCACAAAAACTTCCCGACCTATCAAACAGGCTTGACTTAAAATCCCCCATATGAGGGTGGGCAAAGCGACAGCGTGCCCACCATCGAACCGCATATTCGCTGATGGATGGTGGGCACGTCGCTTGCGCTCCTTTGCCCACCCTACGACACCGCGTCACGAGCTACGCGCGCATCACGGCGTCAACCAGAAGCCCCACGAACAACAATAGCCCGGCGTCGCGGTTCGACCTGAACAGGCGTAGGCACAGCGCGGGATTGCTGATGTCGAGCGTACGGATTTGCCAGGCGAGATGCGCGGCGAAGGCGAAAAGCCCGATCCAGGCCGGCCAGCGCGCGCCGCCGAGCGCCAGGGCGGCGCCGATCAGCACCACCGCGAGCGGATAAAATACCGAAAGCGCAAGATGGGTGCGCTCGCCGAACAGGCGGGCGGTCGACTTGACGCCGATCAGCGCATCATCTTCGGCGTCCTGATGGGCGTAGATCGTGTCATAGC
>NZ_DATCRY010000292.1:0-4494 GCF_036568765.1 Dyella sp.
GGCCATGGCAGGGTAGGCCAGGGCCAGGCCCGTCATCAAGGTGGCGGCAGTCGCCATGCTCAGCGCGGTCTGCGGCAGGCGGCGGGTGACGGAATGCTTACGGCTGGTGATGTAGGCCATGGTTTTCTGCTGAGCTTCCAAATCCCAAACGAAACGCCAGCTCGCTAGGCGCGCCGGAGCGGCGCGGGCAGCCTTGGCTTGAGCGGCGATTTCGTGAATCGATCGATGCCGGCAGGAGTGCTCCCATCTCCAGTCGACCTCGGGTAATTCAGTGAATGTTATTTTTAATGAGAATGATTTGCAATAGCGGTTCGGGCCGGCTTCCTTTCCGGGGCATCGTGCAGGTGTAAGGGTGTGTGAGGCTGCCTCACTCTCCCGCAAAGGGACGAGGGATGAATGAGTAGCGAAGGCACAACAACGAGACTGACCGCCGGAGGCAGGTTTGAAAGCGTGCGACGGACGAGTGGCGCTCCGGTTTGCCTCAGGCGTTCGGACGTGCGCCCTTGCTACTCATCCCTCGCCCCGTCATCAGCGCCGCAGATGCGACCTTAACCCAAAAAAAAGCCCCGCAAGATTGCGGGGCTTTTCTGCCTCAGTACTGAGGAGGAGCAACCAAGGTCACCGTCACCAGATCTTGACCTGCTTGTCGCCCGAACGGACCATCGCGTCGCCCGGCTTGCACTGGAATGCGGCAGCGAAGGAGTCCATGTTGGACGGGGCGCCGATCGCACGCAGCGGGGCCGGTGCGTGCGGGTTGGTGTTGAGCAGCACGATCTGCATCTTCTCGCGCATATTGTTGCGCCAAACGCGAGCCCAGTTCAGGAAGAAGCGCTGATCCTGGGTATAACCGTCGATCTTGTCGCCTGCCTTGGGGTCGTTCTTCAACGCCATCTGCAGGGCATCGTAAGCGGCATTCAGGCCGCCCAGGTCGCCGATGTTTTCGCCGAGCGTCAGCTTGCCGTTGACGTGCAGATCCGGCTTGTCCTTGATTGGGGTGTAGTCGTTGAACTGCTGGACCAGCTTGTCGGTGCGCTGCTCGAACTTCTGGCGATCGTCCTTCGTCCACCAGTTTTCGTTGTTGCCGTCGCCATCGAACTGCGAACCTTCGTCGTCGAAGCCATGGCTGGCTTCATGGCCGATGACCGCGCCGATACCACCGTAGTTGACACCATCGTCCGCATTGGCGTCGAAGAACGGCGGCTGCAGGATGGCGGCCGGGAAGTTGATCGTGTTGTCGGTCGGGTTGTAGTACGCATTGACCGTCTGCGGGGTCATGCCCCATTCCTTGCGGTCGGTCGGCTTGCCGATCTTGGCGATGTCGTAGTCGTAGTTGAACTTCGCTGCCGCCTGGGCATTGGCATAGAAGTTGTCCGGTACGATCGTCAGGCCGGACCAGTCACGCCAGTTGTCCGGATAGCCGATCTTGGGCAGGAACTTGTCCCACTTGGCAACGGCCTTGGCCTTGGTTTCAGGGCTCATCCAGTCGAGGTTCTCGATACGAGCCTTGAGCGCATTGCGCACGTTGGTGACCAGTTCCTCGGCACGCTGCTTGGCTTCGGGCTTGAACACCTTGGCAACGTACAACTGGCCCAGCGCTTCGCCCATCTCGCCGTTGACGGCACCAAGCACGCGCTTCCAGCGCGGCTTCTGCTGCGGCTGGCCCGAGAGAGTCTGCCCGTAGAAGGCGAACTTGGCGTCCTGGAAGTCCTTTGACAGGTAATTGGCGGCATCGCTGACCGCGTGCACGCGCAGGTAAGCCTGCCAGGTACCGATCGGCGCAGAGGCCAGTTGCTTGTCGAACTCGGCAAAGAACTTCGGCTGCGACAGCGAGAAGCCCTTGTCGATCGTGACGCCCTGGTCTTTGAAGAAGTTATCCCAGTTGAAATGCGGCGTGGCCTTGTCGGCCTGTTGCACCGTGACGAAGTTGTACTGGTTCTTCGGGTCGCGGCCTTCGACCGGCGACAGCGATGCAGCGGCGAGCTTGGTCTCGAACTTCAGCACATCGTCGGCTTGTTTCTTGGCATCGGCTTCGGCGGTGCCGGTCAGCTCGAGCAGCTTGGCCATATAGGCGACGTAAGCGGTGCGAATATCGGCGTACTTCGCATCGCTGTAGTAATCCTTGCTCGGCAGGCCCAGGCCGTCTTCGTTGGCATAGCCGATCTGGATCTTGGCGTTCTTGAAATCCGGGCCCGAGCCGAAGCCGAATACATAGCCGTTGCCGTCGGCGTATTCCTTGCTGATGAAGTTGGCCACGTCGGTGCCGTTCTTCAGCGCAGCGATCTTTTCCAGTTCCGGCTTGAGCGGATCGAAGCCGGCTTTATTGATGGCGTCCTCGTTCATGCCCGAGCGATACAGCCAGCCGATCTTCTGCTCGATCGAACCGGCCTTGGCCTGGTCGGCACCCTTATCGGCCGCATCGACGATGTCGTGCTGGGTATTCAAGCTGGTCTCGGCCAACTGGTCGAAAGCGCCCCAACTGGTGCGATCTTCCGGAATCGGGTTGGCGGCGAGCCACTTGGAGTTCACGAAGCCGTTCAGATCGGTACACGCGTTGATGCCGGTGTCGAGCTCGCTGACGTCGAACACGCTCTTGGTCGTGGGCGCGGCGGCTGTGGTGCCCGCAGCGGCGGGGGCGGCGGCGGTGGAAGCCTTGGCAGGCGCCTGTTCGCTGGACTCCTGCTTGCCGCAGGCGGCCAGCGCCAGCGTGGCGCAGATGGCCAAAGAGAGCGGTTTCAGAAACGGCTTGGTCATAGATATCCCTCAAGAATAAAAAACGCCCCCGCGGGCGATCGTGTCGGCCGGTCCGCGCCAGGGCTCCTGTTCGCGGTCGCAACCTAAGCAAGCTAGGTCAATGGTCATGGGTGGGCATGTGTCAAAGGTCAGGGAAGCCAGGCCGCACGCGACCTAGCCCCAGGATGGCCTTCGATATCCCCTCCGCCCCCCATGGCGCGGTCCTAGCCCAAGGCTCGGATGTTACTTCATAACCCTAGGCTACCCCGAGGCGTTCAATCAGTGTCGAAAGTCAGGGGTAGGGAGCGACCCTGGCGGCCCGTCTACGCGTATGGACGTCCGAACCGGTGTCGTAACGCTGTTATGGGCGTGTCATCTGGAGTGCCTACGCTAGTCGAGGTTCCGTGCGTAGGGGGCGCGCGTTACGTCAACCATCCGGAGACTTAACAGCCATGCGCAATCGTCTTGCCGCTTGCCTAGCCGCCTGCGTCCTCACTGCATCAGCCGTATCTATGGCCCAATCTTCCGCCGACACCGCGTCGCGGATCCGTGGGCCTCAGGCGCCGAAGACCGCTACCCCCATCAAGCACCTGGTAGTGATCTTCCAAGAGAACGTGTCCTTCGACCATTACTTCGGTACCTATCCTGTTGCTGCCAACGGCAAGGGTGAGCCGAGCTTCTATGCCAAGCCTTTCACGCCTCACGTCAATGGCCTCACGGCCAAGCTGCTGACCAAGAACCCCAACAAGTCGAACAGCGACAACGGCGACGGTGCGATCAACCCCTTCCGCCTGTCGCGCAGTCAGGCCGCCACCGCCGACCAGGATCACGACTATGCCGCCGAGCAGTTGGCGTTCGATGGCGGCAAGATGGATCTGTTCCCGAAGAACACCGGCACCGGCGAAACCCTGCCGGGCGGCACGACGCAGGAAAACGGCATCGGTCAGGTCATGGGCTATTACGACGGCAACACCGTCACTGCGTTCTGGAATTACGCGCAGAATTTCGCCATGAGCGATAACAGCTACAACACCACATTCGGTCCGTCGACACCTGGAGCGATCAATCTCATTTCGGGCCAGACCAATGGCGTCGACCAGACCGTCAACGGTACCGGTGCGGTGACCGACGATGGCAATGGCAGCCTGACCCTCATCAGCGATGCGGACCCCATCGACGATGTGTGCTCCTCGCCCAGCGGCGAACAGGTGCACTTGACCGGCAAGAATGTCGGCGATCTGCTCAACGAGAAAAACATCACGTGGGGGTTCTTCGAGGGCGGTTTCGACCTGACCAAGACCAACGCTGACGGCAGCACCGGCTGCAAGCGTCAGAGCCACTCGGACGTGACCAACACGACGAAGGCCGATTACATTCCGCATCACCAGCCGTTCCAGTACTACACATCGACCGCCAACCCGACGCATGCGCGTCCCAGCTCGGTAGGCAAGATCGGCAGTACCGACCAGGCCAACCACCAGTACGACATGGACGATTTCTACGCTGCGGTCGACAACGGCAACATGCCAGCGGTGAGCTTCCTCAAGGCGCCGGGTTACCAGGATGGCCATGCAGGTTATTCCGATCCGTTGGACGAGCAGCAGTTCGTCGTCCACGTGATCAACTTCCTGCAGCAGCACGACGAATGGAGCGACACGGCGGTCGTCATTGCCTATGACGATTCCGACGGCTGGTACGACCATCAGGCCGCGCCGCGCGTCAATGCATCGAAGACCAGCGACGATGCGCTGGACGGTGTGGGTG
>NZ_DATCRY010000293.1:0-7980 GCF_036568765.1 Dyella sp.
CTCCTGCTTCAATGCAATCCGTCCCAATGGCCGGCAAACAGATGCGCCGACAATACATAGCCCACCACGATATTGACTGCCACGCCGGTAGACAAACCGAGCGCTTTCGATGCGAACGGCAGCACGAAGATCATCACGATAGCCCAGAGGACCACCAGTGTGATGGCGACCGATGCTTGCTCGCGCTTGGCACGCACCGCACCTGCCGAAGCGATCGCAGCCGAGACACCGCATACCGCGCCGCCGACGCCCAGCACGGCGGCAAAGCGCTTATCCAGGCCCAGCGCGCGACCGGCCAGAAAGATCGTGAAGAATGTCACCAGCGACACAATGGTAGCCTGCCCTACCGCCACCGGGCCCGCCCAGACGAACAAGGTCAACGGCAACGTCGCGCCGAGCAACACAATGCCGACCTTGATATAGAACTCTACGCGCAATCCAGCGAGGAACCATTCCGGCAAACGCACCAGGTTGGATACCAGCAAACCCAGTACCAATGCCACCAGCGGCGGCTCCAGGTTGTAATGCGACGCCTGCGTCCACGCACCGACAAAGAAGATCGCTACCGCGGCGACGAACAAGATCAGGAACGACGGCAGGAAATGCACCAGCCGCTGCCCCAGCACCGCCAGGCCCGAGCCGAACAGCAGGGCGAACAAGGCGAATAGGGCAACGTAGTTGGGCAAATGCGCGGTGAGGTCACCGACCGCCTGGCCCACTTCGCTCCATTTCGCCGGCGCCACCGCCAGCCATTTGATGCTGGACCCTGAGGCGAACAACGCCCAGGCCACGACAATCAACCCAAGACCCAGCCAGACCGACCACCAATCCTCGTTCGAGAACAGGCCTCGCCCGCGCCGTGTCGCAACGCTTTCCGACGCTTGCGCACCTGTGGGCAAGGTGGATGTCACTTCGCTCATTTGAACGCCTCCGAAAACCATCGATCGGCTCTGCCGCGCAAGAACGGCACGCCCCCACTGAACTTTCATTCAGCGGAGGCGGGAAGCGAAATGACTTTGCGCTCTATATTTATGCCCGGCGAACGAATCCGGAGAAGCGGACGTCTGGACGTCCGTTCAGGAAGCGGTGCCGCCGACAGTCATGCCGTCCACACGCAGCGTCGGCTGGCCCACGCCCACGGGCACGCTCTGGCCATCCTTGCCACATACGCCCACACCCTCGTCCAGCGCCAGATCGTTGCCGATCATCGAGACGCGGGTAAGCACATCCGGGCCGCTGCCAATCAGCGTGGCGCCCTTGACCGGACGGGTGACCTTGCCATCTTCGATGAGGTACGCCTCGGAAGCGGAGAACACGAACTTTCCGTTGGTGATATCGACCTGGCCGCCACCGAAATTCACGGCGTACAGGCCCTTTTTTACCGAGCGGATGATTTCCTGAGGATCGTGCTGGCCGGCGAGCATGTAGGTATTGGTCATGCGCGGCATCGGCAGTTGAGCGAACGATTCGCGACGGCCATTGCCGGTCGGGACCATGCCCATCAGACGGGCGTTGAGCTTGTCCTGCATATAGCCTTTGAGGATGCCGTCCTCGATCAGCGTGGTGCATGACGTCGGAGTGCCCTCGTCGTCGACGCTCAGAGAGCCGCGGCGACCGGGCAAGGTGCCGTCGTCGACCACGGTCACGCCCGGTGCCGCCACGCGCTGGCCCAGGCGACCGGCGAAGGCCGAGCTGCCCTTGCGATTGAAATCGCCTTCCAGGCCATGGCCAATGGCCTCGTGCAGCAGCACGCCCGGCCAACCGGGCCCAACGACTACCGTCATGCTGCCGGCTGGCGCGTCGACCGACTCGAGATTGACCAGGGCTTGGCGCACCGCTTCATCGGCGAAAGCCAGGGCGCGGCCATTGGCGATCAGTTCGCGGTAGCCATAGCGACCGCCCCCGCCGGACTGCCCCTGCTCGCGTCGGCCATTCTGTTCGACGATCACATGGATATTCAGACGCACCAGTGGCCGCACATCGGCCGCCAGGGTGCCGTCGGAACCGGCTACGAGGACGGTATCCATCCCGCCGACCAGGCTCACCACCACCTGTTTGACGCGCGGGTCGCGCGAACGCGCATACGCGTCCACTTCACGCAGCAAGGCGATCTTGTCGGGATTGGGCAAGCTTTCGACCGGGTCGATCCCCGGGTACATGGCCTTGGCGCCATTCAGCGCCAGCGGCCGGCCTGCGCCGTTGCCGTCGTGCGCGATGGCACGGGCCGCCCGGGCGGCATCGAGCAGCTGTGGCAGCACGATCTCATCCGAATAGGCAAAGCCGGTTTTTTCCCCGCTGATCGCGCGCACCCCCACACCCTGCTCGATCGAATGGCTACCGTCCTTGACGATGCCCTCCTCCAGCACCCACGACTCATTACGGGAATGCTGGAAATACAGGTCGGCCGCATCGATCGACGGCCCCATCAGCTGGGCGAAAACGCGCTCCAGGTCGCTGGTGGCGAGGCCACCCGGGGTCAACAGTCGGCTCGTGGCCAGGGCAATCGGGGAATCCATGGATGGGGGCGTCGCTAGGGGAAACAGGCTACCAATATGGGGGAGAACGCGGCCGCTTTAAAGCGGCGACGCCAATCCCCGATCCAGTGCTTGTAACATCCGTGCAAATCTTGTGAAGGAACACCCATGAGCGATTCAAGCAAGCCCGATGTCCTGCATCAGATCGTCGACCGCGCCAAGGCACCGGTGGACGAAGCACGTGAACTGCTGAAGAAGGATGGACACCTGCGCGGCAGCAGCACCGGCGTAACCACAGTGATCGCCCTGTCGCTGGGCTTCCTTTGCCTGCTTGGCGTGCTGGCTTTCCATTATCCGCAATACCTGACAACGCCGGAGTTGCGCCACAAGTACTCCGTCGACCTGCTGCGTCAACTTCTGCTGGGCGGCCTGCTGGTTTCGGGCGGCATCGCGCTCGGCAATATCATTCTTCAGCGTCGGCGGAATCTAAATTTGCTGGCGTTCGCGATGGTGATCGCCGCGACGGCGCTGGGCGGCTCGCGCGTGCCGGTGGGCAACTTTCCGGACCACACGCCTTATGTGGGGCTGGACTGGTTCATCCTGGACCTGCTCGGCTCGACCTTGATCTTCGTGGCGATCGAGAAACTATTTCCGCTATACAAGGGACAGGCCGTTTTCCGCAAGGAATGGCAGACCGACCTGAAGCACTTCGCAGTGAATCACTTCATCGTCGGCCTGATCTTGCTGGTGGTGAACTTCCTGTTGCATCACCTGTTCGGATGGCTGCAAAGCAGTCAGTTCCAGCAAATAGTGCACAACATCTGGTTCGTGCCGCAGCTGCTCTTGTGCATCCTGGTTGCCGACCTCGCGCAATACTGGACCCATCGCGCTTATCACGAAGTGCCGTGGCTGTGGCGCTTCCATGCGGTGCATCACAGCGTGAAGACCATGGACTGGCTGGCTGGATCACGCCAGCACATTCTCGAGCTGATCTTCACACGCGTTTGCGTGCTTGCGCCGCTGTACATCCTGGGTTTCAGCGAAGCGGTGATGAACGCCTACATCATCGTGGTCGGCTTCCAGGCCGTGTTCAATCATGCCAATGTGCATCTGCCGTGGGGGCCGCTCAAGTACGTCATCGTGACGCCGGATTTTCATCACTGGCATCACGCTTCCGACGAGGAAGCCATCGACAAGAATTACGCCGCGCACTATGCGTTCCTGGATTATCTCTTCGGCACGGCGGTGAAGTCGCCCAAGACATTTCCAGAAAAGTACGGTGTCGTCGGCGACTACATGCCAGACGGTTTCTTCCGCCAGCAGATGTTTCCGTTCAACGGCAGTACGAAGCCGGTAACCACCGAAGAGCGCGCACCGTAAAAGGCGCGCGCTTCACGGCGCGGTCGATGCGGCCGGCGCCGGCGCGCTTTTGTCCGCCGGCGCGATCACCGGCTTGTCCCACGTGCCACTGATTCGATAGCGCTTGGCCGCGGCGTGATTGAGGCCATGTCCGAGCAGGCCCTGTGCCACCACGCCTGCGGCCACACCGATCGGGCCGCCGATCACCGCGCCGACCACTGGCAAGCTGTTGCCGACATGCGGAATGACCACCACCTGCTGGTCATAGTCCTTGGTGCGCAAACCCGTGCGGCCGGTGATCGAGATGGCCGCTGCCGGGCTCAGGATCTTCATGTTTTCGGTGGTCGCATTGCCATTGGCTAACGCGAAATCGCCGGTGATCGAATCGAAGCCCAGCCCCTTGCCGAATACGTCACCGAAATCCAGCGAGAGGCGGCGTGGGAGTTCCAACACGGAGACCAGGCCGAACAAGCGACCCACGCCCGGCGTGACTTCCGGAATGCGGCCAGTGCTGACGTTGACGCTGAGCTTGCCGTCCATATTGGCCAGATCCATGCCCGACGGCGAGCCGGGCCAGGTCGCATCGATCTGGGCACTCGTCTTGCCGCCGGCGACCAGGCCCTGATAGCCGAAAGCGTCGAGCATGTCGCCCAGACTTTGCGCGGAGAAATCGATGCGCAGATGGGTATGGCTGTTTTCCGGCGTGCCGTTCCAATCGCCCGCGGCATTGATCTGCACGCTGCGCGATTGCGTGCGGATCTGGTCGATATGCATGCCGCGATCGGTCGGCCAGGATTCGAAGCGCGCCTCGCCCAGCCGGGCATCGCCGAAGCGCAGGTCGCCGATCCATAGGTGGAAGGGCGGCAACGCCGAGGGGTTCATCCCGGTAGCCTCCGGATGTGCCGGCGGCTGTACCTCCGCTTCGCCCGCCGTGGAGGCCGGCGCCGGCGCACCCGTGATTTCTTTTTTCGCTGCCGGCGTGTTGTCCTTGGGCCAGTACAGGCGCTGCAAGCGAGCAGTGACACCGCGCTTGCGCAGATCGTCGGTAGGCACGTCGAAATGCCCGGCCAAGCCACCACTGACGGCGTCGATGCTGAGCGAGTTGGGCTGCACCGTCGTCTTGATGCCCATATCGGCAAACAGCCGTCCGAAGACCTGCGCTTCGTCGGCCTGGACGTCGACACTTTCCAGGCCCGGCCCGCCCGGACCGTTGCCGGACATGCTGGCCTGCACCCAACCGCTGACATCCAGTTTGCCGGCATGACCGCGAATACGCATGCCTTTGTTGGGCAAAATGTCGGGCGTACCGGTACCGAACAGGATGCTCGCCGCCAAGGGTTTGGCGTCGCCATCGGGCAGTCGAAGACGCGCGCGCGCCACCGAGCCCAAGGCAAGCTGCAAGTCTCCACCATTGACCGGCAGGCCGAGGGTCAGATGTAACGGCAGGGTGGCATCGGCCTCCTTGTTCAACGGCGCCGGGAATTTCAGCGCGGTACCGGTCAGCGCCGAGTCGATACTCAGCGTCTGTGCCGACTGTCCGGCCTTGGCAGCGGAAGCAATATCGAAGCCGATCGTATATTCGCTGCGACCGTCTGCAACGTCGTTGAGCCACTGCAAGGGCGAGTAGCCCTGGATCAGCTCCGGGATGCTGTAGCGTCCGTTGAGGCGCGCCGAAAATACCGTATCCGGCTGCCCGGTTGCGCCAGCGATCGCCAGGTCCAGCTTAGCCGGCTGGCCGCGGAATCCGGCATCCAGCGGGCCGGCATGAAAGCCATGCGCATCGAACGTCGCCGGCCCGCCGAGCTTGTCCAGCTTGACGTTCCAATCCGGTGCATTGAAATCGATGTCCTTGAGCTGCGCCTGGCCATCGAGGGTGAAATCCTTGGCATCTTTGATCGGCAGAACCAGGTGAAAACCGAAGTTGCCGCCGCCGGTCAGGCTGAACTTGGAAAGCACGTCCGCTTGTCGGCTGCCGATCGGACTGGAACGTACGAAGTCGATCATGCTCGGGCCGGTACCGGAACCGTTGACGGTCAGGTCTAGCGTGGTATTGGCAAAATCCGGAATGATGGCAACGGCTTTCTCCGCCTTGTTGCCCAGAGATTGCCCGGCACTCGCCTCGACCTGCATGCCATTGTTGATGAAGTTGGCCACCGCGACGATGCCGTCGGCACGCGGCCAATTCCGCCCGTAATCGAGCACCAGATCGCTGATCTCGGCGCGCGCCTCGAAGCGGCCTTCGTTGTGACGGAAAGGCCAATCGTGCAGGTCGCCGCGAATCAGCACGTCGCCACGATTGACGTTGCCGTCGACCAGCGCTCGATCGAGCCAATCGATCGCCGATGGCGGCATGGAGTCGATCGGCCAGAAGAGCTTGGCAGCTTCGACGTTGGCGTGATCCAGCCTGGCATAGAGATCCAGGAAAGGACGGCCGCCAGCATCCGGCAGCGCGGCTTGGCCGCGAGCCTGGCCGCTGAAACCTTCGCCATCGAAGTCGAACTGCTCGGTGCCGATATGGAACGCGTCGTCCTCGTGCCAGAAAGCAATGTCGCCAGCCAACCGGGACATCGCAAAGGGTTTGCGGAAGGTATGGGGGAAACTGACGGTCGTTGCCTGGGCGGGAAGACTGAGCGACATCGACTCCGGATCGCCGCGGAACTCGCCCTGCAGGCTGGTCAACCCTGGCAGCTTGCCGATCGGATCGATGCCCAGGCCCTGAAAGCGCGCCTCGAGATAGGTCAGGCCTTCGTTGCGACTGAACCGCATCCCCGCGCTGACGATTTCGCCACGCGGCTTGCCCTGCCCCAGCCATTGCGCCAGACCGACAGACAACTGCGGCTTGAGCGCCAGCCAGGGCAATAGCGGGCCCAGTTGCAGATGGCTGGCAGCCACTTCGCCGCGAGCCTGGACGGTATCGAGCTGATGCAGTTGCAATGCCAGCGCGCTGCCATCGTCGCCGAGCCAGCGAATATCGAAACCGTCCTCGATGCGCAGAAGCTGCGCCCGGCCATGCAGGGGCGGCGCCTGCACCCGGACGCCGGACGGTGTCTGCACCGCCAGGCCATCCAGATCGAAGCGGGTCAGGTTACGGACGACCTTGCCCTGCTTCCAGTCCAGCCAGCTGGCGAACGTACCGCGCCCGGCCAGCGCCTGGTAACCGCCCAGGTCGATCCCCGCCAGCATGTCGCGCAGGTCGGCATCCACGCCACTGAGCCATAGACGGCCGTCCAGACCGTCCTCGCGAAAATCGCCCGCGCCGCGCAGCCGCCCTATCGTGCCCTCGCGATGCAGCAGCATGCCGGCGCGGATACGCCCTCCCTGCCGACTCAGGCGCACCTGGTCGGCGATCAGGATGTAGTGCTTGTCCGTGCGCTTGTCGTTGATATCCAGGCGCAGGTCGTCAAGCCACAGGCCGACCGACAGGCGCCCCAGCGAAACGTTCTGGCGATCCGTCCCGCCGCTGACGCCTATACCGTTGATGTGCCAGGTGCCGTCGATCTCGTGCGCCAGATCCAGTTGCAGACCGCGGGCACGCAGGTTGACCAGGTGCCGCGACGGTAACAGCCATCCGCCGAAATCCAGTTTCAGCTCGACCTGGGGGATACGCAGCGCCATACCGCCGCCCTCGCCCGGCCCGACGGTGACATCGCGCAGCAGAAAGGAGGGCCCGGAGCCCTGCCAGTGCCCGTCCATTGCGGCGAAGCTGACCGGGCGATGTAGCTGCGCGGTCAACTGGGCCGCCACCCATTGCGGATGACGTGCCAATAGCGGCAGGAACAACTGGGTCAGGGCAACGATCACCGCAAGGGTGATCACCGCAATGCCCACGGTCCAACCCAGGGCACGCGCAGGGCGATGCCATCCCGTGTGCCAGGCCTTGCTCATGCGAGGTGGCAACGGACATGGATGGGTGGGCGGTTACAGCAAAACCACATCGAACTGTTCCTGCGAATAATGCTCTTCAGCCTGAAAGCGTATGCTTTTTGAGATGAACTCTTCCAATTCGGCGACTGCTGCGGACTCTTCTTCCAGGATACGGCCGACCACTTTGGGACTGGCCATGACCAGCAGCTTTTCGGCATTGAACTGCCGCACCGCGCGGGTGATCTCACGAAAGATCTCGTAGATCACCGTCTCGGCGGTTTTT
>NZ_DATCRY010000294.1:0-5522 GCF_036568765.1 Dyella sp.
CGTCAACGGGGCGCTCCCGAGTCCCGGATAAAGCTGCGTTTATGCGTCCAAACTGGATACTTGCTGCCTGTGCTCCCCCCCTAAATCTGCTACTTAGGAGGGGACGCCTACAGGAACGCGACGCTGACGCCGCCATCCGTCGATCGACGCGTATCCAGAGCCGCCGAGTACCAGGGCGACGATACCGGCCACATACAGCAGGTCGCATTCGTAGCCGGGTTGGCCGAAGTGCGCACCGGCGACATCCACGGCCATCAGTTTGATCGAGCTGAAGCCGTTGGGAAGGTGCACGGTAAAAATGGCAACCAGCAGCACCACGATCATCGGCACGCTTGCCAGCGCTACAAACGCACCAAGCAATACGCACAGACCGCCAAGGATCTCCACCGCGATCGTCGCCCACGCCATGAAAAGCGGAAACGGAACATGCAGGGCATCCAGGATGCCGGCAAACGAATCCGCGCCGCGCCCGAGCTTGGCAAAGCCGTGCTGCATGAAGCCGAACCCGACGATCAGCCGGATCGCGACCGGCGCCCAGGGAGAAAAGGAGGAGGAGTTCATGGATGCACCTGTGGCTCGGCGGGGGACCTCAGGTGGTTCGGCGCCATGGGTGCGAAGGTTACGCAGCTAAGATCAGACCCTGCGGCGGGGCATGGCCGGCGGCGAATTTTCGGTGCAAACTGGCGCCCGGCGCGTTGGGGTGGACGGCCTATGGATTCGATACTCATCAGCATGGGTGTTTTCGCCGTGGCGTGGGCGGGCCTGTGGCTGGGCGCGGTTCTGGCCAACCGCATGCCGCGCGATCATCTTTCTGCCGACACACGAACTTCGGCACAGATCGGCATCAACATGATGGCGACCCTGACCGCATTGGTGCTTGGCTTCATGATTACCTCGGCGCGCTCCTCCTTCGATCACGCGACCGACGATGTCGTGGAGGTTTCTACCTCAATCGTGATGCTCGACCGGGCGCTCTCCGGCTACGGCAAGGAGTCCGAGCCGGAGCGCGATCAACTGCGCGCCTTTCTTGCCCGCGCCACGGCGCGTGTGGCGCCGGACGGCAGAGTCAAGCAGATGGTGTTTCGCGTGCCGGTGACCAATGTCAGCCTGCTGACGCAGTTGCAGCAGTCCATCCTGAACCTCAAGCCGGCCAATGACGCGCAACGCTGGTTCCAGGCCCGTGCGCTGACTCTGAGCGGCGAGCTCAGCCGACAACGCGTTGCCACGTCCGAACAAAGCGAACAATCCGTACCCGCCGTGTTGCTGCTGATCGTTTCGGCCTGGGTGGTGCTGATCTTCGTCGGCCTGGGGGCGTTTACCGTGCACAACCGTTCGGTACGCGTGGTGCTGGTTTGCTCGGCGTTGGCATTCGCCGGCTCGGTGTTCCTGATCCTGGAATTCGAAACGCCCTATAGCGGCATCATTCGCGTGTCGGGCCAGCCCTTGCTCAACGCGGCGGAAGAACTTTCGCACTAGCAGTCGCGCAACGTAGGTTATGCAAGAATGTCTTGCTTGCGCCAACGTTCAAGGCCTGGCCGTGTCTATTGCCCCGCTTCTTTCACCCGAGCTGTTCGATTTTCCTGACGAGACCTTGTGGCTGGCGCATTGCAAGGACGGCCCGATGCCGCGCGCGGCCGCGGCGATGCTCGAAGCCCTGTTGCGTACCGAGTTGCGTCCCTGGGAACTGCGCTGGAACGAAGATTTCCTCGACGTGGAGCAGCGGTTGCGCGATGCGGGCGCGGCACTGCTTGGCGTATCGGCGCAGGACATCAGCCTGGTGAGCTGTACGTCGACCGGCCTGCAGGCGATCGCCCTGGGTTATCCCTGGCAGCCGGGCGACGAAGTGGTGATCCCCGCCGGTGAGTTTCCCAGCAATCGGCTGCCATGGCTGGCGCTGGAGCGGTTGGGCGTCCATTGCGTCGAAGTCCCGTTGTGGCCGGAAGCTGCGCTACCTGACACGGATATCGAGCCCGAGCAACGCTTATTGCAGGCGATCACGCCGCGTACGCGCATGGTCGCGGCGTCATGGGTCCGCTTTCAGGACGGCATCCGGCTGGATCTGGACCGACTTGGCCAAGGTTGCCGCGAGCGCGGTGTACATCTCATTGTCGATGGCATCCAGGGCGCCGGCACCGCCGTGCCGGATCTGCGTCATGCCAGCGCCTTCGCTACCGGCGGGCACAAAGGCTTGCTCGGTGGGCAAGGGCAGGGCCTGTTATGGACCAATGCCGCCCTGCGCAGGCAATTGATGCCGCTGGGCACGTGGTTGTCTGCCCCCAGTGCCTTCTCGCAGGCTGGGACGCAAGGAACGGCGGCGTGTCATTGGGCGTCGGACGGGCGTTATCTCGAAGCCGGCAGTCCTACCATCCTGGGCTGCGGTGCGCTGGCCGCTTCGATCGAACGGTTGCTGGCCGTCGGCGGTGCCGCGGCTATCGAAGCGCATGTTACAAATCTGCAACAACGCCTCCTGCAACGATTGCGGGTAGCCGCCGCGTGGAAGCAGGAAGCCGATCGTTTGCAACGCCTGATCCAGGCAGGCCGCACCGGTTCGATCCTTTCCTTTGCCTGCCCGCAACCGGTCATCGACGAGCTGCTGCAGCGCGGCCAGGCGCAGGGCATCAATGCGAGCACACGAGAAGGCTTTCTGCGCATTGCCTTGCATGCCTGGCACGGATCGGTCGATGTGGACCGTTGCGCGCAGTGGATGATGGCGAGCCCGTAGGCGGATCGACGAATGAACACTGAGCACCGCGACGATCCGCGCCCTATCGGGGTGTCGTCCCTGGGATTAATCTAGTGTTCGGATATTTCCCCCTCCCCGCAGTAATCGGAGCAGCACCGCCATGAGCAGCCAGACCGATATCCCGGGCGTCACCCCTTATGAAGGCGCCGCTGGCGGCTGGGGCGCACTGCGTGCGGTAGCCAAAGCGATCAGCGGTCAACTGGCGATCGGCCGAGAAACCGCGGCCTTGCGTCGTATGAACCAACCCGACGGTTTCGATTGCCCGGGTTGCGCCTGGCCGGATCCCAAGCACACCAGTTCGTTCGAGTTCTGCGAAAACGGCGCGAAGGCAGTCAGCTGGGAAGCCACGGCCAAGCGCGCCAAGCCGGAGTTCTTCCAGGCCAACACGGTGACTGCGTTGTGGCAGTTGAGCGATTACGCACTGGAAGGCCTGGGCCGGTTGACCCATCCGATGATGTACGACCGGGCCAGCGACAAGTACGTCGCGATCGGTTGGGACGAAGCCATGCAGCACATCGGTACCGCTTTGCGGGCGCTGCCCGATCCGCGTATGGCCGAGTTCTATACCTCGGGACGCACCTCGAACGAAGCGGCGTTTCTGTATCAGGCGTTCGTGCGCGAATACGGGTCCAACAATTTTCCCGACTGCTCGAACATGTGCCACGAGGCAACCAGCGTCGGCCTGCCGCAGTCGATCGGCGTCGGCAAGGGCACGGTGACCCTGGACGATTTCGATCATTGCGATGCGGTGTTCTGCATCGGTCACAATCCGGGTACCAACCATCCGCGCATGCTGGCGACGTTGCGCGAGGTGGCCAAGCGCAACGTGCCGATCGTGGCGATCAATCCTTTGCCCGAGCGCGGGCTGGAGCGTTTCACTTCACCGCAAAGCCCGGTGGAGATGATGACCGGCGGCGAGACCCCGTTGGCGACGACGTATTACCAGGTGCGCTGTGGCGGCGATCTTGCCGTGCTCAAGGGCATGATGAAATGGCTGATCGACAGCGATGCAGCCGATCTCGCCGCTGGCGGTCCCGGCTTGCTCGACCGCACTTTTATCGAAGAAAACACCACCGGTTTCGAAGCGCTGGCTGCCGATGTGCAGGCTACCGCGTGGCCGGATATCGAACGCAAGAGCGGCCTGTCGCGGGCCGACATCGAGCACGCCGCATCGATCTATGCGCAGGCCAAGCGCGTCATCGTCTGCTATGGCATGGGCATCACTCAGCATCGCCACGGTACCCAGAACGTGCAGCAGCTGGCCAACCTGCTGATGCTGCGCGGTAATCTCGGCCGGGAGGGCGCGGGCATCTGCCCGCTACGCGGTCATTCCAACGTGCAAGGCGATCGCACTGTCGGCATTACCGAAAAGCCCGACGCCGCGTTGATCGAAGGCATGAAGCTGGCCTTCGGTTTCGATACGCCGCCCGAGCACGGTCACGATGCCGTGGCGGCGATCAAAGCGATCCGTGACGGTGAATCCAAGGCGCTGATCTGCCTGGGTGGCAATCTGGCGGTGGCGATGTCCGATCCGGAAGCGACCTTCGCCGCCATGCGCAAGCTCGACCTGGCCGTGCACATCGCCACCAAGCTCAATCGCTCGCACCTGATTATCGCCAAGCAGTCGATCATTCTGCCGTGCCTCGGGCGCAGCGAGATCGATCTGCAAGCCGAAGGCCCGCAATCGATCACGGTGGAAGATTCGATGTCGATGGTGCATGCGTCGCAGGGCGGTTTGAAGCCGGCTTCGGAGCATTTGCGCTCCGAACCGTGGATCGTCGCGCAGATGGCCAAGGCCACGCTGCCGGCGACCAGGGTCGCATGGGACCATCTGGTTGCCGACTACGACCGCATTCGCGACAAGATCGAAGTGGTATTCCCCGCGTTCTACGATTTCAACCGGCGGGTGCGCGAGCCCGGCGGGTTTCGCCTGTTCATTGCCGCCTCCGAACGCAAATGGAACACGCCCGACGGCAAGGCGCGTTTCCTCGTCGCTCCCGGCATCGAGGAAGACGATGGCCTGGATAACGGCACACTTGTGCTGACCACCGTGCGCTCGCACGACCAGTACAACACCACGATCTATAGCCTCAACGACCGTTACCGCGGCATCAGCGGTCGACGCGATGTGATCTTCATGCACGCCGACGATCTGGCTGCGCGTGGCTTGAAGCACGGCGACCGCATCGTCGTCGAAACCGTCAAGGCGGAACGTACGCGCAGTGTCAGCGGCTTTACCGCGGTGGCCTATCCGATCGCGCGCGGCACGGTGGCGATGTATTACCCCGAGGGGAACGGCCTGATCGGACTGGACGACCACGATCCGCAATCGGGCACGCCTTCGTACAAGTCGGTGCCGGTGAGGGTGAGAAATGCCTGAAGGCGAAGAGTGAGGGTGAGTAAAAGCAGTATGGCTCGGTGCCTGCGCTTTCCATACGCCTCTTCATTCACTTCCAGCCTTTCGCTGTTCAAGGCGTTTTTTGCTGCTCCCGCAACGTTTCCACCGCCGCCGCGGCATTCACCTGCAGGCTGCCGTTAGACACTCGACTGCTTTGCAACAGCAGATCGTGCAGCATGCGCGCATCCAGATGCGGCGCAAGCGAGAGCAGGAGTGCGGCAATGCCGCTGACATGCGCGGCGGACATCGACGAGCCGGACGTGAAATCGTAGCCGCCACCGGGTTGCGTCGTAAGGATGTCGTTGCCCGGCGCGCTCAAAACGCCCGCAGGCGCGGGTGTAGCGCTGCTTTCGCGTACCACGATCACGCCCGGCGTATCGT
>NZ_DATCRY010000295.1:0-23955 GCF_036568765.1 Dyella sp.
TCCCCGGCAGGTTCGGCACTTCCAGGACCTTCAGCTGCAGGTCCGCCACCGCCTGCAGGATACCGTGGTAGGTCGGCGCTTCGACGACCACGATGTCACCCGGCACAGTTACCGTGCGCAACGCCAGGTTGATCGCCTCCATGGCACCGGCGGTAAGCACGATCTCGTCGGGCGCGACGGCCACCCCGAGTTGCGCATACCGCAATGCAATTTGTCGCCGCAACGCGGCATGACCCTGCGGCGGTGCGTAGTCCAGCGTGGCTTCCGTCGACCGCCTCAGGCAGCGAGCCAGAGAACCAGTAAGCGCCGCTTGCGGCAGCAGTTCGGCTGCCGGCGTCGCACTGTGCAGTGGCAACAGATCGCTGCGCGCCAGCATATCGAGCACATCCTGCAAGGCCGGATTCGTCACCTTTCCTGGCGCACGCCGCCGCGGCGCGCGACTCACCGGAAGCTGCGGCGCCGCCGCACGAACGAAATACCCCGAGCGAGGACGCGCCACGGCCAGCCCTTCCCGCTCCAACTGCAGGCACGCCTGGACCGCGGTGGCCGCACTGACGCCGTGCCCGCTGGCCAGTTGCCGGATCGAGGGCAATCGCTCCCCTGCGCGCAGCACGCCTTGCGCGATCTGCGTACGTAATTCACCGGCAAGGCGCTCGTAAAGCAGCATGGCTGCCTCATCTGTACTGGTCTATTTCGATTCTATCTGATTCTGTATTGCTTGCCGCAACCGGCCTACCCTGGACGTAACTCTCTCTCTAGACCTGTCCCCATGTCCCCGCTATCCGGCCACGGCAACCCACGCTCGGCGGTGCTGCAACTCCTGATCGCCGAACTCCTGATCGGTTCGGTCGGCGTCTTCGTGCATGAAAGCGGCCAGGATGCCGTGACGGCCGTGTTCTACCGTTGCCTGTTCGGTGGTTTGTTCATGCTCGTGCTCGGCTGCGCGCGTGGCTATTTCCGCGGCCTGCTCGACGACGGCGCCTTCCTGCGCGGCGCCGTCGTCAGCGGTGTGCTGCTTGTGCTCAACTGGGTCGCCTTGTTTGCCGGCATGGAGCGTTCCTCCATCGGCGTCGCCACTCTGGTCTATCACTTCTTCCCCTTCGTGATGCTGATCCTGGCCGCGCTGGTGCAAGGCGAGCGTACACATCCGGCCGATCTGGGATGGACACTGGCAGGCTTTCTTGGCGTGGCCTGCTCGGCAGATCCTATGCACCTATGGCACACCGCCAACACCACTTACCTGATCGGCATCGGCATGACCCTGCTGGCCGCGTTGCTGTGCGGCGCCTCGCTGATGATCTCGCGAAGCATCGGGCGTGAGCGTCCATTCGCGTTGGTAGCGATTCAATGCTGGATCGGTGTAGCGATGCTCGCCGGTTTCAGCAGCACCGGTGTGTTTCATGCTGGCGTGCATTGGATGTGGCTGATAGGTCTCGGTGTCATCCATAGTGGCGTGGTGTACGTGCTCTTCTACACTTCCTATCCACGCCTGCGAGTAGTGACGATCGCGGTCATTGCGTTCGTCTACCCGTTGGTAACGTTGCTGCTGGATTACCTGGTCTACGGCAATCGCCTGGTAGCGGTGCAGTGGGCAGGATTGGCCTTGATTGTGCTCGGTACGCTGGGTGTCAACTTGAAGTGGCGTCTACGGCGATCGAACACGCTGCACCATGCCGATGCGGGGACATAACCCCGGCTCAATCGACTCGCCGCATCGGCACGGGCCGCCCATCCTCTTCACGCACCAGCCAGAACTTCGGGCCGCTACCCATCCCGTTCTCGTGCAACAAGTAATGGCCGCTCTCCAGCGTCATCTTGAACACTGGGGACATTTCCAAGCCTTTGTGCTTGTAAAACACACCAATCCGGTGCTCTCCGGGCGTCAGATACAGCACCTTCGTGCTGGGATAGCTATGTAAATTATCGTCATCGACACTCTGGAAGGACAACGAACGACCTTCCGCATCCATCGTTGCATCGCTATAGGCAGTTAGCCTGGCATCATTGCTTCCTGCCGCATTGAGCCGTGTGTACTGCACGGACTGGCACGCTGTGACGACACCAAGCATCGCGACACAGGATGCCAGTCCGATGGCCCGAACCAGACTCATCGCTCGTCCTTGGTCAAGTTCGTCACGAATGGGTAGCTAGCCAGCAGCTTGGGGTAGAGCACATTCATAAAGGACTTGGCCCAATCGGTCCTGTCCGCAATCTGCAGCCGATATCGATACGCAGACCAATCGATATTGATGACAATGTCACCGATATAATTGACTTGACCTGCTCTGACCTCAAAAGGCAAAAGCCCTTCGAGATCGGCATGACGGTCACCGAATGTGGGCGTCAGAGTGCTTGATTGCACGCCATCGATGTGCATGCCCTTCCATGAATAATGCCCAGCCGGAAGCACGGTGACAGCATAGGTCGAACTCTTATCCACCGGATAAATCACCGATGCGAATGCACCTCCATTCTTGATGATCCCCAATTCAAGTGGCTTATGCGCCACCCAATAATTAGTCTGCACCAGTACGATATGCGACAGCAGAACCCCACTTCCGCTAGGAATGCTGCTCGTATCCTTGATATTTTCCCGCTGTACGCCACAGGCACACAGCATGATGCTGCCGGTCGCCAGCATGGCGATTCGCTTGAAAAGCATGATTCCCCCCGAAACCACGTAACGTCCAATCTCCGTGCATCGTAAAGACGCATCCATTCGGCGGCAAGTAGATTCGAAAATCGCAATATATTTCGAACAATAAAGCGCTTTTTGGCCGTTATTGCCGAAGGCCAATCCAGATAGCCACCCTGACAGGCTTTGCAGCGCTACCGCGTCACCCCCAGCCAGGAGAGAGCGATCCACGCAAGCGCAAAGTACTGAGACTCGCCCCTGCCAGGCCCTCCCCTAGCTTCGCCCTGGAGAGGTTTGGGTGAGGGGGCAACCCGCCGGGAAAAGCCAACCCCATTAAAAGCAAACCGTCTTTACCTCCCGCCCGCATCGGCCGGCCAATACGGCGGTGGAGGCGGCGGTGGATTCGGACTCGGCGGCATCGGCGGTGCGGGAGGTGCGGGTGGCGTGCGGCGAAGCACGACGCGCACCGCATCGGGTCCAATGAACGAGCGCAAATCCTCCTCGCTGATACAAGGTCGATCGATCGCCATCGCCAAGGCTTTTCCTGCACGATGTATACGATCGATACCGACCTTCGCGCCCTCCCTGGCCGTTAAAGTCGGGTCGGCCACGACCCCGTGTGTTTTCAACCAGGCGCGGTCGACATGAAATATCGAAATCTGCCGAGTGCGCTGCTGGTCGTACGTCACAGCCAGGCCGTCGCTGTATATCATCCAGAACAGCTGCTGGAAGTATTCGTCACCCTGGGGACAACTCGTAGTACCAGCGGGCTGCGCAGCACCCTCCTTCACACCGTTCATCAACGCAGCGCGCATCTGCATAAGTGCCGCCTCTTCGTCGGCCACTGGCCTATCCAACGACGACGACACCGACGCCATTTCGCGCCGAGGGCGCGGCACAAAAATAAAGCGTGGAGACATGAAGCTTCCGGCGTAAGTGAAACCGGAAATTTCGATGCGGATACCGGTAGCAAAATCAAGCGTTTCCTCCGAGCGTGTTTTTGCCCACACCGGCATAGCGGCAAGCATCAGCGATATGACAACAGCGAGCGCCATGGCACCTGTTGTGTGCAGAAAGCCCCTCTGTCGCGATAAGCAACCCCGCAAAATCATCGCCCCCCGAAATATCCATCGGCGCCAAAATCGGCGAACAGCATTTAAGCTTATTCCCGCGAGCGCCACCAGACACTCCTCTTGTCGCAAGATCGCACGAAGCAGCCGCCAGACATTCTGGATGGAAAGAAACACTGACGCACACTTCGCCCGATGGCCTCTCAACCCGACGCCACATAGCCTGGATTCGACCGCCGCTTCGAAATCCTGCGAGGCGATGGCTTTTCCACCAGCGCAAATCTCGCAATGCCTTCCAGGAAACTCAGCGTGCGCCGAGGCATGCTCGACAACATCAGTAGGAATATCGAGCGGCGAGTGCATGACTTCGTCAGAATGGGAGCAAGTAGTTCATAGCATCTTTATGCCAGGATATTTACAAAGCGACCAAGACGACCCAAAAATATTCAGCCGAAGCAATGGCGCAGAGCTATCCGACAAATCAAAATCTAACATGACCTTATCTTTCATATCCTCGCAAATCAATACCACAACATCATCTTTTTTTATTACATTATCAAAATCAAACGCTATCTGAAGCATGGATTCCACGAAGAGTGCTCCGCACACATCAGTTTTCTCCATCCAAACAAGAATTTTCGACGAGTTCAAACGAGACATTTCGTGCAAAAAAATCTTGATCTTTTCGCGACTATCATCATCGTAAGCGATTTCGTATCGCGATTTCCCATGAAAATAAGATGACCTATTCTTTTCCATCAACACATCCGTTTCTCTCAAACTCACCAGTTCGCCAACCAATACTTCTCTACCAATAAACTGGCTCAAGCCATGAAGGTATGACTTCATATTTGCCAGCTGCATAATGCGGCGCTTTCTCTCATCCATCTTCAGTAATCCACCTTGACTTTTCCTAGATTCTTCAACGCAGGCCGCCCGTAAGCGTTTTGCATAACCTGCCCATTGTCATCCACCTTAACGCGTCCCGCTTCCCAATGATTTTCCCCGGGATGACTGCGATCCATCGTCTGCTGTTGCACCGACATTCGCTTTGTCCCACCTCCTTCTTTAGGTACATCATAGGAATACTCGAAGCCCGAATCGTTTTTTGAAGTCGAAACCGGAGACTGGCTTGTCGGTATGCCTGCCTTGCGCATGGATTCTCGCCTGGCCGCATTGGACGACTCGGCAACAGCAACGATGGCCTTTTCTTTTACCGCTTTACTACCAGCTTTGACTGCCCCTTTTAGTGCACCACCGCCAGGGACGATGCCGATCGCCGCACCCAGTACATTGGACGGGGTAGGCTCGATACCGGCTTCGACAATACCTTTGATGCTTCCGGCGATCGGCACCTGATCCAACGCCAGCGATGTACCTTGCACAATTGCCGGATGAAATTCCCGGTGCATGTACGAGATACTCATCCCGCCATTGGCGAGATAGGTGTACCCCGCCTCTCGGCCGTCGGGGTCGACAAAGTTCAGCGGGCTGTTATTCGCGTATGCATACCGATTGAACCCGAACAGGTTGCCCGGTTCCGGCGCCTTCGGATCGACCGACAGAAACCGTCCCACCAACGGGTCGTAGTACCGCGCCTGCATGTACAGCAGATCGGTGTCGGCATCGTTGACGTGGCCCGTGTAGCCTGGACCATTCGCGGGTTCACCTAGGACTTGTTCGCCGTAGGGGCGGTAGTCGTACTCCTTGGCGATGTTGCCCTGATCGTCGGTCTCGGCAAGGACGGTGCCTTGGAAGTCCGTGTAGTAGTAGGTGATCTTTTCCTGGGCATGTGCAGGGCTTGCCAAGCCGACCTGCAGGGTCAACCACAACAGCGGAATGGCTAGCAGCTGCCACAGCAGCGAACCTCGGGCGCCCCCTTTCCTACTTGTCATCCCGGCGAACGCCGGGATCCAGTGCCTTGCGTCGCAGCGAGCCAGAGGCGCTGGGCCCCGGCATTCGCCGGGGCGACGATGGGGACCGAGGTTGTCCGTGGCTCTTGGTGGTTGTGTTGAATGCCGATCGGTGCGATCCATGCTTTGTGTCTCCAGGGAGTTACCCGTTATTGGGGGACCCGTCGCACCCGGCGGCGGCGAGCCATTGCGCGCTTTAGATGGGCACGTCTCCGCGCTTGAAGATCGTCACTATCTTTTGTGTGGCCGGCGAACAACCGCTGCCGTTACAGGCTTGCACCCTGATCACGTAGTCTCCTGCCCTGGTAATCGAGAAATTGCATGCGTTGGCTGCGGTATCGCATGCATGGTTCGTACTATCGAAGCGCACCTGATACAGCGTCGCACCTGCAGAGGATTGCCATGAGACAGGCAGGATGTATGGGAATCGCTGGGCTTGTATCTGGCCGCTGGCCGGCTGCGTTACCGCTGGCGCTGGCGGAATGCGTGTGACGACTACATTGTGCGTACCGCTCCAAGGCCCACAACCGGCGGCATTGCAGGCTTGCACGCGATAACCATAGGTTGCCGTGGGCCGGTCGCCGGCACCCCAACTGCCTGCCCCATTTGCTTGCACGGTATTCCAGCCGCCGCCGTTGACCTGCTCTTGCAGAATGTAGGTAGCCGCACCATGAATGCCTTGCCATGCCACGGTGTAGCTGCCGTTACTGCTCGTGCCCGGCGCACTCACCGCCGGTGCGATAGTGGGTACGATCGTCACCGCAACCGCCTGACTCTGCCGATATGTACCGCACCCCATCGCGTTACAGCCCTTGACGCGATAAACATAGCTGCCTGTAACCGCCAGCAATGCGGTCCAACTGAGGGCTTGTCCGCTATAGATCGGCAACCAGTCGCCGCCATCCATGCTTTGCTCTAGCATGTAGCCGGTAGTGTCGAACCCATGTGGCCAAGAGATCGTCACGCTGCCAGTACTGCCTCCGGGTACGCTGATGGATGCCGGCGGCTCGGGCACTCGTTCCTCGCCGGGCAGGTGGACTTGCCCAGAGCCGGCAAGCAGCCGATGCTCATTTCCCACGGGGGAAATCCCATGGACAAACAATGCAGCGCCAGGATATTGCGCGATCCACTCAGACTTGACTGGAATCGCATAGCGGTAGGTGGTTCCATGGGTTTTGCATTGGGCAGCAACAGTCTCTTCGCTAGCCTGGTTGGCGGCGAAAGTTCCTAATTCGACACCAATACCGGCGCCACCCCCTGTATATACCTGCACGCTGATCGACTGTGGCAAGCCTACCGAACACGCCCATCCATTGAGCACATAAGCCCCGCTGCCGCCCGTGACGTTAGCTACATGACCCACGACCTGCGACACAGAGCCTTCACGGCTGGCGATGAGCTGCTTACCCAGATACACATAGTCCGTGCCCATCAAGGTGGCCGGATCGTACCGATACATCAGCCGCCCGTTTTGGCCGTAGGCGTAGTACACCGTACGCCCCTGCTCGGTTTGCTTCTTCACGCGCCGACCGGCCGCGTCATAGGCGTAGCCAGCGAAACCTTCGATGCGAGTCAGGCGGTTGGCCTGATCGAACGACAGCGATATACCGTTCTTCTCGATCAGGTTGCCACGCTCGTCGTAGCGGAAGCGATGATCGACCGCGCCACGCGTAATCGAGGCAAGACGATGATTGGTATCGTAGTGATAGCTCGTGCTGCGGTCGCCACCGATGCCGATCAGATTGTTGTACGCGTCATACGCATAGGTTTCGTTACCCCACAGACCCGGCGCGCTCGCCGTAGTCAGCCGGTTGAGTGCGTCATAGCCCAGATTACGGGAACGCCGACCATTGAAATCGATGACTTGCGTGATGTTGGCGTTGACGTCATAGGCCAGGTCTTCGGCTACCTGGGGTGCAGCTACCTTGTTGTAGCTGAAATGGTTCGGCAATCCTCGCGCATTGGATTGCACCAGATACTCGATGCCGGATCCCAGGCGCATGTACTGCACGATGCCCTGCGGCAGATAGGCGATATCCCGCGCATATGTACCGGCTTGTGTTGGGCGACCCAAGGCATCGGGCGCGTACTCGACGACCTTGTTACTGGGATACAGCACAGTGGAGAGGCTGGCGTGCGCATCGTAACCATAACCAAACACCCATTGATAACCATCGACGGTCAGCACTTCGGCCGTGGGCAGGCCGCGCTTGTTGTATCGGTAGGTCCATTGGGCCGTGCCCGATGTTGTCGTTTCGGTACGACCGGCCGCATCGTAGGTAAACAGATCGGCAGACGTACCCGCAGGATACGCTATCGACGTTACGCGATTCATGGCGTCATAGCTGAAATGGGTTTTGGCCGCGTCGGCAACCTTGTCCTGTCCGCAGTCTCCGCCTTCGATAGATAGCCCTTCAGCACGCCAGGCTATGTTGCCTGCCGCGTCATGCGCTTGTACCACGCTACCCGATTCGGGCTCGACACTACGGCACAACTGCTTGTGAGCGTCATAGATCAACGTCTTGACGATAGCTTTATCGCCGGATTGTCGGATCGACAGCGGATGACCGTGGAGGTCACGCTCTATCTGTTGTTCGATGCCCTCCGGTGCACTTACCGCTACCACCGTATCGAGGGACGGCTGGTCGAATACCTGGTACGCCGTCGTGGTGACATGCCCCTTGGGATCTTGCGTAAGCCGGCGCGCACCCTGCAAGTATTCATTGCGGGTGATCAGATCGCCGTGCTCGGAGGTCTGCCGTTGGAGAACGGCACGCCCCAGGGCGTCAAATTCGGTGCGCGTGCCGCCGCCGATTACGGCATGATCGGGCACGCCATCGACGGGATAGGACTGGAAAGCCGTACGCCCTCTCCAGTCGTAGTCCGTACGCGAAGAGATCGCCAGGGTGCCATCGGCACGCGATGTGGTATTCAGTATGGGACGCAACATCGCATCGAAGTGACTGACGTCCTTCTTGTCGCCGTGCCAGATCGTTCTACGCCAATGGCTACCGGCAATACCGCGATCGCTGCCTATGAATTCGTAGGCGATGTTCTTGGTAGCCCAGGCAACGTCGTCGCCCGTAGGGTAATGAATCGCGGCCAGCCGCCCCATGCCATCATAGCTGTACGTCGTCGTCGCACCGGCCTGATCGGTGATGGTGCCGATCTGACCGAACTCGTCGATAGACAAGCGCTGCGACGTTCCATCCGGATAGCTGATGACTTGTGGCGTACCGCGCCGGTAATCGCCAAGTCCCGTCGTACGGCCATTACCATCGGTAAAGCTGGACAGCTGTCCTTGCTCGTCGAACGTGTAACTCATGACAGGCTTACCGAAAGACCACCGCCGCGCGAGCGTCATGTTCGCGGCGTTGTACTCGTTACGACTGACCGTCTCGCCTGTCGTCAGGTTGTCTGACTGCACAGGTAACCCAAGTACCCAGCGGGAGTAGTCATCCAGAAGGGTTTGGCGCTCATGCAGGATAGCCTGGCCCGCGATAGTGCTGTAACGCCTGGTCTGGACAGGGCGTGCAAACGCATCGAAGGAATCGGCCAACCAGACGTAATCGTCGCCCTCCTGACGGATGACGCGCTGCCGCATTGGCGACAAGGATGTCATCTGCATGGCGTTGAGGTAATTCTGCTCGCTTCGCCCGAGCGATTCCGGCCACGGGCCACCGGTCGAGGCGGCATAAGTGTATGTCTCGCTACGTAACGCCTCCGAACCGATGCCGCCTTTGAACTGATCGGTGCGCAACAGCAGGCTTTCCGTGGCGTCGAAGCGGTTGCTAAAGGTATAGCGAGCGGCCGCGCCGCTGGGGTCGACAACATCCGTCCAGACGGTATCTGCGCAGCCGCCGCCACATTGCTCTATGGCGCTGCCATGGTGTGGCGAATAGCTATAGCTCCACGTCTGTTGCCCGATGCCGCTACCTGAATATTCCCTTCGCACGATGGCCGCGACGCCGTAGTAAGGCGGCGTAAACGTACGCTTGCCCGATGCACCCACATTCACGCAGGCATCGGGCGTATAAGACCGCCCCCTTAGCAGGCTCTGCACCGTGAAAGTACCGCTCAGTCCTGAGGGGTGCGTCATGCGACCGGATGTTGCCTGGCCAGACTCGTGCCAGACCGCCGCACAACCCGTCGTATAGATCAGCAGCGAATCCTTGCCAGGCGACTGGAACGCCCCCAGATCGAACGACCATGCCGACTGATCCGGCTGATGGACGGTATTGAGACGCGGCACCATGGGATCGGCGCTATAGCCGTAGCGCCATACACGCTGCGCCACCGAACCCGGCTGGACGGTCACCGTACTGAGCCGGAATGCCGATGGCGCCGCAACCCCATCGGCGTGAGAGCGTTGCCAGCTCTCATAGGCCAGACTTACCTTGCGGCCGTCGCTTCCCTCGATACCAATCAGGTTGCCCTGGGCATCGTAGCTATAACGCAGGTGATTGCCGAACCTATCCTCGATGCGCGACACCATCATCAGCGCCTTGCGCCGCACCAGCGCACCGCCACCAGCCCTGGCCATGGTCGGCGCTTCACGATAAGTCAGCCAATCGAACCAATACTTGTTGCCGTTGGGGTCGACCGCCAAAAATCCTTCGCCCGGGTGACCGTTGGCCGTCTGACCAAGACAACCGATGGACCAGAATTGCCGAGTGACGATGGGAAACGGCATACCCATCTGCGGGGCTTGCGTGTTCGACGCCGAGCGCCAGAGAAGATCCTGGCTTTCGCCGTCAGCGGTCACCAGTTGATAGCCATGCCACCAGGCTTCCGGCTCCCAATCCACCGGCTCCTGGCCTGGCTTGGTCGGTACGGCTATATGTGGCGCAGGACCAAAGCCGGAGCATCGGCGCTGATCGTCGATAAATGTCCATTGTCCACGCGTCGAACCTTGCCAGTAGCTGGGGGCGGAAAGTGTCTCGATATGAGGAATATTCAGCGACCAGTCGACCAGCGCGTTGATGGCAGTTTCCTGATAGAACTGGCTTAGCGACAAGTCGGGGATTTTGAATGAGCGGGTAATCTCCAGTAGGGGGCCTTGCCCGGAAAGGCTTACATCCGTCTGGATAAAAGAAAGCGCGCCGCTGTACAGGCTTATTTTTTCTCCAAACGGATTTTCACCGAGTGGCTGAATCTCTTCGATAATTTTGATCTTCTGTTTCAGCTCATCCTCTGGCGACACGTTCTGGGCCTCTGAAAGACCTGGAATGCTCATCAGCACAGCAGCGAACAGGCGGCGACGCGCCATACACATCCCTGTTTCGAACACGGATTCCTCTCCCGAATAACGTGAATGTCGAACGGACGCAGCATCGACGCGGCACGCGTCCTTGTATCCCACCGCTCACCGGCGTCCCAACCGATGAGCCTGATTGCTCACTTGCAGCAGAGCGATCTGTACTACCGGCGCAGCTTGTGAGTCGACCCGGAAACAGAATGATCAATAGACAGCCATTAATCAACCCACTGCGTGATATTTAAAACTTATTCGAACTATTCTTATTTCGAGCACTTACAATGATTTTTTTGCAACATCTTTCAACAATGAATAGTCCAAGGATTTACCGACTTATCGCGTCGTCAATCTGCCACGGCGTAGGTCGTCCTGTGCAATAGCGACGGGCATGCGGGCGGATGTCCGCCGGGACCGTGGCACACAATGATGGCTGAGGCAGCAGCGAGTGCTGCATGATCGAAGATGTGGTTTTTGCCAAACGCAGGCGGCTTCATGCCCCATCGCTGCAGCATCTCCCGCATCACATGCACTTTGGCGTTCCGTCGCGTGGCATCGGTGTTGTAGGTGAAGCTGATGGTGGTGGACGCTTCGTTGCTTGTCTCGACCATGTGGGGGCTGGTAAGAGGCATATAGACGCCCATGCCAGGCGCCAGCCGGAATACATGAGCGCGGCTGCGGAACGCCTCGCTCCAACGAGCGCGACTCAGATCGTGGCTCATATGGAAACTGTCGCGTGCACGGTCGCTGACGACTTCGATGTCGTTCGGATCCCATACGTAGACGGTCTTGGTGCCGCGAATCTGCATGAGCCATACGTGGCTTCGATCGATATGGAAGGGTGTGGCGGTATTCGGCGAGGCATTGAAGATCCAGCCAGCCCGGTAATACACTCCGTGATCCTTCCGCTCGACATACGGCCGAACCGAATCGATCACATCGTCGACGAGTTCGCGATAAAGCGGATCGGCCTGGATATGACGCAGCAGCACCCATGCATTGGCCTTGCCGATATCGCGGAGCGAATCGACGGCCGATTGTGCCGTTGGAAACAGCTGCCCCGCTTCATCGAAGTCGGTCCCAGCGGTGACGTTACTGTTGAATGCATACCAGCGCGGCGTGCCGCGGCAGCGCTTTCCCAGCTCCACCAGTTGTTCCGATTGCAGCAACGGATGTTCTGTCAGCGCGTGCTTGAAACCTTGAATGCGCCAAGGATCGAAGGCATCCCAATCCATGTCGATAACCGGCATCGTTCGGCTATTCATAGCGGGCTCTCATACGGGCGACAGTGCGGTCGCGCGTGATTGGATTCCCCTGCTGGCGTTTCTTATACGCCTGGGTTCAAGAGCCGATAAAGACGTCCAAAAGAGATACGCCACGCAAGAATTTACGACAAGTGTTCATCCTTTTGTGGGAGCGACTTTAGCCGCGACAATCACGCTCCATGGCAAGCCCTTGTCGCGACTGAAATCACTCCCACAGAGATAGGCGAGCCAATCGCAATATATTACGAAACGCTAATTCTTTGTCCAAAAAAAGGCCGCTTCACGCGGCCTCTTTTCGAGTCATTACTGCAGCTGATTACATATTGCGGCGGTATTCGCCACCGACGTCGTACAAAGCGTGGCTGATCTGACCCAGCGAGTTGTACTTCACCGCCTCCACCAGTTGCTCGAACACATTCCGGCGTTCGCGCGCCGTGTTCTGCAAGATCTTCAGGCTATCGGCGGCCATGCTGTTACGTGCTTTGCCGAACGCCTGCACGTTGTCGATCTGCTGCCCCTTCTCCTCCTCGGTCGAACGAATCAGCTCGATCTCGGTAGCGATCTCGCCGCCGTGGTCCTTGGGCAGGAAGGTATTGACGCCGATCAGCGGAAGACTGCCATCGTGCTTCTTCTGCTCGTAGTACATCGATTCTTCCTGGATCTTGCCGCGCTGGTACATGGTATCCATCGCACCGAGCACGCCACCGCGCTCGCTGATCGCTTCGAATTCCTTGTACACGGCTTCTTCGACCAGATCGGTCAGCGCGTCGACGATGTAGCTGCCCTGCCAGGGGTTCTCGTTGAAGTTCAGGCCCAGCTCGCGGTTGATGATCAGCTGGATCGCCACCGCACGGCGCACGCTTTCCTCGGTCGGCGTCGTGATGGCCTCGTCATAGGCGTTGGTGTGCAGGCTGTTGCAGTTGTCGAACAGCGCATAGAGCGCCTGCAAGGTGGTGCGGATATCGTTGAACTGAATCTCCTGCGCGTGCAGCGAACGACCGGAGGTCTGGATGTGGTACTTCATCATCTGGCTGCGCGCACTGCCGTTGTAGCGCTCGCGCATCGCACGCGCCCAGATGCGGCGGGCGACGCGACCGATCACGGTGTATTCCGGATCCATGCCGTTGGAGAAGAAGAACGAGAGGTTCGGCGCGAAATCGTCGATGTGCATGCCGCGGGCAAGGTAGTACTCGACGATGGTGAAGCCATTGCTGAGCGTGAAAGCCAGCTGGCTGATCGGATTCGCGCCGGCCTCGGCAATGTGATAGCCAGAGATCGATACCGAATAGAAGTTGCGCACCTTGTGGTCGACGAAGTACTGCTGGATATCGCCCATCATGCGTAGCGCGAATTCCGTAGAGAAGATACAGGTGTTCTGCGCCTGATCCTCTTTGAGAATGTCCGCCTGCACGGTGCCACGCACGGTTTGCAGTGTCTCTTCCTTGATGCGTGCATAGGTTTCGGCGTCGATCAGCTGATCGCCGGAAACGCCGAGCAGCCCCAAGCCAAGACCGTCATTGCCCTTGGGAAGCTCACCGGAATAACGCGGCTGGCCGGCGGGACAAAGCTCGGCGATGCGGCGCTGTGCATCGGCCCAACGCTGCGGATCGCTCTTCAAGTATTTTTCGACGTTCTGGTCGATGGCGGTATTCATGAACATCGCCAGGATGATCGGTGCCGGACCGTTGATGGTCATGGAAACCGAGCTGGTCGGCGCGCTCAGGTCGAAGCCCGAATAGAGCTTCTTCATGTCGTCGAGCGTGGCGACGTTGACGCCGGAGTTGCCGATCTTGCCGTAAATGTCGGGGCGAGGTGCCGGATCTTCGCCGTACAACGTGACCGAGTCGAAAGCGGTAGACAGGCGTGTAGCCGCGCCGCCCTGGCTCAGATAGTGGAAGCGGCGATTGGTGCGCTCGGGCGTACCCTCGCCCGCAAACATACGGGTGGGATCCTCACCGGTGCGGCGATACGGATACACGCCGCCGGTATAGGGATAATGACCCGGCAGGTTCTCGCGCATCAGGAAGCGCAACTGGTCGCCCCAGTCCTTGGTCTTGGGCGGTGCCACTTTCGGAATCTTCTGATGGCTCAGCGATTCGCGGTAGTTATCGACGCGAATGACCTTGTCGCGCACCTTGTACTCGTTGACCTCGTCGGTGACCGACTTGTACAGCGCCGGCCAATCCCGCAACAGATGGATCGCTTCGCTGGATAGTTCCTTGACCGCTTCGTTGTAGCGCTGGCGCAGGACAAGCAATGTACGGTCCACGGAGGCTGTCTTTTCCGTGACGTCGTCGTGCGCATAGCGCGATAGCGTGCGTGGCAGCTTATCGTCGCCCAGATCCTTGAGCGATTCGTAGTAATGCTGCGCCTTGCTCGCAAATTCCGCTTCGCGCTCGATTTCCGTGTTGATGCCGCGCCCCTGTTCGGCAATCTCGGCGAGGTAGCGAACGCGACTGCCCGGAATCAGCACGGTAGCGCGCGGCTCCTTAAGAGCGGTATCCAGTTCGGGCGACCAGCGCTCGGCTGCCAGCGAAAGCTTCTCGCGCATCAGGCGGCACAGGTTGGCAAACATCCAGGTCACGCCCGGGTCGTTGAACTGGCTGGCGATGGTCGGGTAGACCGGTACTTCTTCGTCCTTCATCGCGAAAGCGGTACGGTTGCGCTTCCACTGCTTACGCACGTCGCGCAACGCGTCTTCGGCACCGCGCTTGTCGAACTTGTTGAGCACGACCAGCTCGGCAAAATCGAGCATGTCGATCTTTTCCAGCTGACTGGCCGCGCCGTAATCGCTGGTCATCACATAGACAGGGAAATCGACCAGGTCGACGATTTCCGAATCGCTCTGGCCGATACCTGCGGTCTCGACGATCACCAGGTCATAGGGCTGGCTCTTCAGGAACGCGATGCAGTCGTGCAGCACTTCGTTGGTCGCCGCATGCTGCCGGCGCGTAGCCATCGAACGCATATAGACGCGCGGGCTGCGCAGGGAATTCATGCGGATGCGATCGCCAAGCAAAGCACCGCCACTGCGGCGGCGCGTCGGATCGACGGCAAGCACAGCGATGCGCATCTGCGGAAAGGCATGCAGGAAACGCAGCAGCAGTTCATCCACGACCGAGGATTTACCGGCGCCGCCGGTGCCGGTCATGCCGAGCACGGGGGTGTTCTTGCCGGCGAGCGACCATTCCTTGCGTAAATGCGCAAGCTCGGCCTCGCCCAAGCGGCCTTCTTCGATGGCCGAAAGCATGTGCCCGATGCTGATCTCGTCCTTGACATCGACCTTCGCCGGCCCCTGCTCCTGCGCGTGCTTGGCAGCCGCGGCGCCGGCGCGATGCATGACGTCTTCGATCATCTCGGTCAGGCCGAGCTTCATGCCATCGTTGGGGTGGTAGATGCGCTCGACGCCGTACGCTTGCAGCTCGCGTATTTCTTCCGGCGTGATGGTGCCGCCACCGCCGCCGAACACACGGATATGCGGGGCGCCACGCTCCTTGAGCATGTCCACCATGTACTTGAAATATTCGACGTGACCGCCCTGGTAGGACGACAGCGCGATGGCATCGGCATCTTCCTGCAATGCGGCACGAACCACATCTTCCACCGAGCGGTTATGGCCCAGATGAATGACTTCGGCGCCTTGCGACTGAATGATGCGGCGCATGATATTGATCGCGGCATCGTGCCCGTCGAACAGACTGGCAGCGGTCACGAAGCGCAGCGGCGTGGCTTCGGATTGCGCGGCGTTGACGGGGACGTGCTTGGCGGGGGAACTCATGGGGACTCCGGGGACGTCTTGCGGTGTGCGCCGGATATTCTAACTGGGCTGGCCCTGCGGCTTACGTTGCAGTGCAGCAGCGCCACGTTCCTCTCTGTTCACCCTGTAAACGGGGAACAGCATGGCGCTACAGGCCGTAAGGCAGATTCGGCGAAGACACGACGCGTTCGCCGACCTCTTCCCCGCGCACAAAAGCCATTGCCGCATCGATCACGTGCGGCGCATCGAGCACGCGGCGATGCCCCAGGCCTTCGGTCGTCAGCAGCCTCGCATGCGGCCAATAACGCGCATAACGCTCGCCTTCGCTCCACGGCACTTCGTCGTCGTCCAAGTCGTGCACCACCAGGCCTTGCTGCCCGAGCTTGGGCAAATGCGCATGCACCTGCAGTTCGTTTACCGGCACACCCGTGCGGCGCTCGAGCAGCCCCAGGAACGGGCGCTGCAAATGCTGACCGAGATGCACGAAACGGAAGAAACGCGAGGTGGCATCGATCATGTCTGCCGCTGGCGCAACCAGAATCAGGCGTTGCGCATGCCAGCATTCATCCTGCGCCAGAGCGAGCGCCGCGCCACCGAGCGAATGTCCCACGGCAAGCGCCGCGTGACCGTAGTGCTTCCCGATAGCGCGAATGGTACGAATAAAGTCCGGCAGGGTGCATTGTTTGCCCTCGCTATGCCCATGACCGGGTTGGTCGAAAGTGACGACGGCATAACCGAGCTCACGCAACCTGGCCACCCACGGCTGGTAGCGCAGGCCGAAACTCGACCAGCCATGCGCAAGCAACGCGTACGGCTGCGCCAATGGATCGCCCCAGACGTACACAGCGATGTTCTTGCCGTCGATCGTCAGCGCGTCTTGATGCATCTCTGCATCGGTCTGGACAGCACGAGCACGCGCGCGGCTGCTCGACAATGGCGTGGCAAACAGGCGCGCCGCGCTGCGCACGGTGCGCGATGGCGCAAAGCAGCCGCCGAGGGCAAAGCCCGCACGCACCATACCGAGCTTGAAATTCATTGACGTGCCACTGCGCACGCGCGTTGCCTTAGTCATGACAGTTCTCCCCCGGCGGGACGGTAGCTGGAAATGAGACGCTCGAAAGCAGCATCGGTGCGTCGGCTCGCTTCCTCGAAGCCGAACAGGCTGGCATCGTGATGAAGGCCGAGCATCAGCGCGTAGATCTCGAAAGCGAGTTGATCGGCATCGCTGGCCGGATCGATCTGACCAAGCTCGGTGGCTTGGCCGATCGCGCGCTTCAACTGGTCGCGCCAGCCGGTCTGCTGGCGCAGCACCGCATCGCGCAGCGGCCCCTCGCGCCCGTCGTATTCGCCGACCGCGGTCAGCAGCACACAACCGCTCTGGTATTCGCGTGCCCAGCCATGCCAGTTCGCAACCATCGCGCGCAGGCGCGGCAAGCCGCGCGGCTCGGCCAGCGCCGGGCGCAGCACCAAGTCGACAAATCGGCGCTCGCCTGCCTGCATTACGGCCAGTTGAAGCTCTTCGCGGGCACCGAAATGCGCGAAGACCCCGCTCTTGGACATGCCCACGTCCTGAGCGAGTTGTCCGATGGAAAGACCCTCGAGTCCTTCGTTGCGCGCCAGATCGTAGGCGTGCTCAAGGATGGTTTCACGGGTGGTGGCGCGCTTACCGGTAGGCGTAGTCGGACTCATAGCTTCAAAATAGCACGACCGTTCGTTCTTTTTCAAGCTGAACGAAAGTTCTGTGAAAGCTCGCTCCAACCTGAACAAGTTCAGGAAATCACGTCAACAGCAGGCCGGAGCCCACGTTCTTTCGCCTACCGCGTCCGGCGGTCTACACCAAAAAGATCAGGAGATTTCCATGACCCCGCTTATTCGCAAGCTCGCTGTCGTCGCAGGTCTCGGTCTGGCTTTGGGCAGCGCCGCCTACGTACCACCGGCAGCTGCGCGCGAAGTCATCGTGCAAGTGGGCGTCGCCCCGCCCCCGCCGCGCTTCGAACGCGTTCCGCCGCCGCGCCATGGCTGGGTCTGGGCGCCGGGTTACTGGGTCTGGCGCGGTCCGCGGGTCGGCCATGTCTGGATCGGAGGCCATTGGGAGCGCGTGCGTCCCGGCTACGTGTATCGCCCTGCCGGCTGGGTGCGCTACGGCAATGGCTGGCGCTTCCGCGACGGCTATTGGGGCCGCTAAACCACTAAACAAAGGGCGCCGCGGTTCGCGCGGCGCCCTCGCCCATCGAGGCAAGAAAATACGACGCTGCGTCTACACGTTGACGCAAGCCTGATTGGCTTGAATAAGGCCACCATTCCTGCAGGGCTATTTCATGACGACTCGTACTGTCGCGCTCGCCGCGATGATCCTCTGTATCTCCGGCTGCGTGGTCGAACCGCCGCCGCACCGCCATCCACCGCGTGAAGTGGTGGTCGAACAGCCCGTGCAACGCGAATACGTGGAAGAAGTCGTGGCTCCCGAGCCACCGCCGGTACGGGTCGTGGAAGTAGAGCCGGCTCGACGGGAAGGCTATGTCTGGGCACGCGGTTACTGGCATTGGAATGGCCGTGTTTATGTCGCCGTGCCGGGGCATTGGGAAGTCGAGCGGCGCGGGTATCACTACGTGCATCCGCATTGGGAACATGGACGCGATGGCTGGCATTTCCGCGCTGGTGTGTGGGTAGCGGGCTGAAGGGCTCTCCTCACCCAATCCTCTCCCCGGCAAAGCCAGGGGAGAGGGAGCGGTCCGCGCAAGTGCGAAGTACCGGGACGCACCTCAGTCAGGCTCCCTCTCCCTGGCTTTGCCGGGGCAAGGGGTTGAGGTGAAGGGAGGGGCTCTTGCTGCGCCGCGAAAGCACTCCGCATCGCGACGTATTAAACTTGACCGGATTGCTTCACGCCCTGGCCCATGGCCGGGGCTTTGAATTTCAGGCCTACCTTCGGTCGGGACGTACGTGTTCGATCCCTGCCGCCATCCTGCGTGCCATCCCCGTGGCACCGAAAAACCGTGGAGTCTTACGTTCCAATGATCTTCGAAACCATCGCCAAGACCGGGCACGAAGAGGTTGTCTTCTGCCACAACCAGGACGCCGGTTTGAAGGCGATCATCGCGATTCACAACACGGTGCTGGGACCGGCACTGGGTGGCCTGCGCATGTGGCCGTACAAGACCGAGCAGGATGCGGTCAACGACGTGCTGCGCCTGTCGCGCGGCATGACGTACAAGAACGCCGTGGCCGGCCTGAACCTGGGTGGCGGCAAAGCGGTGATCATCGGCGATCCGTCCAAGGACAAGTCCGAAGCGCTGTTCCGCGCATTCGGCCGTTTCGTCAACTCGCTCAACGGTCGCTACATCACCGCCGAAGACGTCGGGATCGACGTCAACGATATGGAATACGTGTTCCGTGAAACCGAATACGTCACCGGCGTGCACCAGGTGCATGGCGGCTCGGGCGACCCGTCGCCGTTCACCGCATTCGGTACGCTGCAGGGCCTGATGGCCGCGCTGCAGGTCAAGCACGGCAACGAAGACGTGGGCAAGTACAGCTACGCCGTGCAGGGCGCCGGTCACGTCGGCAGCGAGTTCATCAAGCTACTGCGCGAGCAGGGCGCAAAGGTATTCGTCACCGACATCAACAAGGATGCGGTACAGCGCTGCGTGGACGAGCTCGGCTGCGAAGCTGTGGGTCTGGACGAAATCTACGACGTCGACGCCGACGTCTACGCCCCCTGCGCGCTCGGCGGCACGCTCAACGAGCAGACCATCGATCGCATCAAGGCCAAGATCATCTGCGGTGCGGCAAACAACCAGTTGGCTACCGATGCGATCGGCGACGAGCTGACCCGTCGCGGCGTGCTCTATGCGCCCGACTACGCTGTCAACGCCGGTGGCGTGATGAATGTGTCGCTGGAGATCGACGGCTACAACCGCGAGCGCGCCATGCGCATGATGCGGACGATCTACTACAACCTGGGCCGCATCTTCGAGATCTCCAAGAACGAGAGCGTACCGACCTACAAGGCCGCCGACCGCCTGGCCGAAGAGCGCATCGGCGCCATCGGCAAGATCAAACTGCCGCACATGGGCAACGGCGCCCCACGCTTTGCCGGTCGCATGCGCGGTCAGTAAGACACCCGAACGGAAGCAACGAAAGAACGCCGGCCTGCCGGCGTTTTTTCTTACGATTCGAATACTTAGCAGCCCGCCCTTTCTCTGCTAAAATCCTCACAGAAACATCGTTTTGTAGGCTTACACCTACAAATGACCGCAGGATCAGGGATATAGGGGACGTCCGTCATACGGACGATTAATTACGACGCGCCGAGCGGCCCAGGTGTCGCGGGGGACGCCGTTGTGCCGGGTTCCGGGACACGGATGGCACGAGTACAGACAGAGTTGGGAAGTTTATGAGCACGATCATGGCCACCGGCATCAGCGACGAAGACATCCTGCTGCGCCTCAAGGATGTACTGCGCGATACCTTCGAAATCGATCCGGCACGCGTGACGCCCGACGCGCATCTGTTCACCGACCTGGAACTGGACAGCATCGATGCCGTCGACCTGGCCATCCAGGTGCAAGATATGACCGGCATGCGCATCAAGCCCGAGGATTTCAAGAACGTGCGTACGGTGAGCGACGTGGTCGCTACGGTGCGCGCCTTGCTCAGCCGCTGAGCGCCGGCATGGTTGCGGCCATGTCCGCAGCGGCCTTTCGCCCCTGTGCCCTGATCCCGATCTACAACCACAAGGACACCATTGTCGCGACGGTGGACGCGCTGCTCGCGCACGGCTTGCCGGTGACGATCGTCGATGACGGCAGCGACATGGCGACGCAAGCCGTGCTCGAAGCACTCTCCGCGCGTGAAGAACGCATCACCCTGCTGCGCCTGCCGCAGAATCAGGGCAAGGGCCGCGCCTTGACGACCGGACTGCTGACCGCTCAGCGCGCCGGCTTCAGCCATGCGTTGCAGATCGATGCGGACGGTCAGCACGACCCGGCCGATGCGCCGCGCTTCCTGGCCGAAGGACGTATCGATCCGCGTGCGCTCGTCTGCGGCCAGCCGATCTATGACGACAGCGTGCCCCGTGCACGCCTGTATGGGCGCTACGTCACCCATGTCTGCGTCTGGGCCGAGACGCTGTCGTTGCAGTTGCGCGATTCGATGTGCGGTTACCGGCTGTATCCACTGAACGAAACCTGTGCGGAAATCGCCCGGCGTGCGCCGCCGGCACGCATGGATTTCGATACGGAGATCGCCGTACGGCTGATCTGGCGCGGCGTTCCCGTACGCAACCTGACTACCCGCGTGATCTATCCGGAAAACGGGCTTTCGCATTTCCGCATGCTGCGCGATAACCTCCGGATCTCGGCCATGCATACTCGGCTGCTGCTGGGCATGCTGCCTCGCGCTCCCAGGCTGCTATGGCGAAAACGCAAGGAGTAACGCATGCGCCGCCTATTCGCCCTTTTTGCCCTGTTGTGCGCATGTGTCGGTTTGCACGCGCAAGCCGCCGACTCCGCCCTGCTCAAGAACGTGCTCGATCAACTGGCGAGCCATCCGCAAGTACGCGCCGATTTCGAACAGCGGCGCGAGAACCCTGCCCTGGCCGCGCCGCAGATCAGCCGCGGCAAGCTGCTGTTCGTCGTCGGCCAGGGCATGCTGTGGCAAACCCAGGATCCCTTCCAGGAAACCCTGGCACTGACCGGGTCGCGCACAGCACGCGTGGACGAGCAAGGCCGGCTGCAAACCGTGCGCAGCGGCGACCGCGGCGTGGCGCAGGTATCGCAGATGCTGCAGGGCATGCTGGCCGGCAAGCCCGATGAAGCATTGCGCCAGTTCGACGTACACGCCGAAGGCACGCCCGGACAATGGACGCTGCGCTTCACTCCCAAGCAGGCGCGCATGGCGCGCGTGCTGACGAGCATCGCGCTCGAGGGCGGACCGTTCCTCGACGGCATCGATATCGTTCTGCAAAGCGGCGAGCGCACGCAGATCCGTTTCAGTCATACGCGTGAAGCCGGTTCGCTGAGCCAGCTGGAACAGCGCGCGCTCGGCAGTCCATGACAACGCTGTCGCTGCGGCGTCGAGCCATCGGTTTCGCCATCGCCGCGCTCGGTGTGGTGCTGCTTTGCGCGTGGTTGCTGTTCAGTCGTGGCACCGCGCCGATCCAGACCGATCTACTGGCCATGTTGCCGGCCACCGAGCGTCACCCCATGGCCGAAGCGGCGGTCGAGCAGCTGGCGCGCGCCAACGGCGATCGTATCGTGCTGCTCGTGGAAGATGCCGACGACGCGACAGCCAAGGGCGCCGCGCGTGCGCTCGGCCAGGCACTGGAGCAGAGCAAGGCTTTCGGCACGGTCACCGCGACCTTGCCGCCGTTCGATCTGGATCGCCTGCTCGCCCCGTATTTGACACATCGCTTTTATCTGCTGTCCGAGGCCGACCGCGCGGCCTTGAGCGCACCCGGCTATGACCCGGCCCAGGTATTGGCGCGTCGCCTCAACGAACCTTTCCTTGCCGGCGTCGGGCTGAAGCTCGAAGACGATCCCTTCGGCTGGTTGCAGCACTGGCTCGAGCAGCAACCCTGGAGCCGCTCGCCGCTGCTGCCGGAAGACGATCTGCTGGTCGCGCATGACGACGACCGCACCTATGTGCTGGTGACCGCCGAATTGCGCGGTTCCTCCTACGACGATGCCGTGCAGCGCCCGACGCTGGCCGCCCTGGACGCGGCCGAAAACACATTGCACAAGTCGTATCCCAGCGTACGCATGTCGCGCGCCGGCGCGCTGTTCTATGCGGCTTCCGCGCGTGCCGATGCCGAGCGCGATATGCACATGGTCGGCTTGATCTCGACGCTGGGTATCGCCCTGCTGTTGCTGGCGATCTTCCGCTCGCCGGGGCCGCTGCTGCTGGCTTTCCTGTCCACCGCGATCGGCGTCGTGAGCGCTCTCACACTGACGTTGCTGCTGTTCGGACAAATCCATCTGCTGACCCTGGTGTTCGGTGCGGCCCTGCTCGGCGAGGCGGTGGATTATTCGATCCAATACCTCGCCGCGCGCGCCAATACTGGCAATGACTGGGATGCTGCGCGTGGCGCGCGACAGGTACGGCCAGCACTATGGCTGGCGTTGGGCACCTCGCTGCTCGGCTACGCGCTGCTCGGCCTGATGCCGTTTCCGGCTTTGCGGCAGATGGCGGTGTTCGCAATGGCGGGCATGCTCGCCGCCTGCCTGAGCGTGTTCTGGTTGCTGCCTGCGCTGCTGCAGAAACCCTCACGTCCTCTTGCGCCTTCGGCGACTGCCACAGCGCTCGGCCTGCAAAAGCTCGCTGCACGTGCGGGCTGGCCAGCCTTCGTCCTGCTTGCGCTGATCGCCCTGCCCGGTATCTGGCGGCTCGGTCACGACGACGATATCCATCTGCTGATTTCGCCACCGACCGATGTCGTGGCGCAGGAGCAACATATCCGACAGATCACCGGTCTGGGCAATGGCACGCAGTTCTACCTCGTGCACGGCGCATCGGTCGAAGAAACACTGCAGCGCGCCGAAGCGCTGGATGCACGCCTGCAAGCCTTGACCGAACGCGGTCAATTGCAAAGCTGGCTGAGCATCTCGACCATGCTGCCCTTGCAGGCCCGCCAGCAAGCCGGGCACGATGCGCTTGCACCGCTGTTTGCATCGCCCGACCGCCTCAAGGCGCAATTGCAGCAAGCGGGTTTCCGCGCGGACGCCGCGGCGCGTTATGTCGATGCGTGGCCGGGACGCCCGTTGAATCTGGCTGAATGGCTGAAGCTCCCGCTATCCACGCCGTTCCGCTACTTGTGGATGGACGGCGGCAAGGACGGCTATGGCGCGCTGGTCGTGCCGCAAGGCCAGGACGATTCATCGCGGCTGCGCGCCGCCGCCCAAGGCCTGCCCGGCGTGGAACTGATCGACAAGCCGGCCAGCGTATCCGAGTTGTTCGGCCGCTATCGCCACTACGCCAGCCTGTGGCTGCTGGCGGCGCTGATCCTGATCGTGCCGGTGTTCGGCTGGCGCTACGGTTGGCGCGCGATGCCGCGCGTGGTGGCAC
>NZ_DATCRY010000296.1:0-9681 GCF_036568765.1 Dyella sp.
GTACTGACACCCGCCCCGGGCCAGTGGAAGCGCGAAAGCCTGGGCGGTGCGCCCAAGCTCTCCACTATCGCCGCCGGTGGCATCGACCCCGATCGCAGCGACGATTATTTCCTCACCGTCAGCGGGTTCCTGCAGCCGACCACGCTGTACTACGGCGTTGTCGGAAAAGGTGAACCGCAGGCACTGAAGGACAGCCCGAGCTTCTTCGACGCGTCCAAGTACGAAGTCAGCCAGCACTTCGCGACCTCCAAGGACGGCACGCACGTGCCTTACTTCGAGATCGCTCCCAAGCAGTTGGCAGCCAACGGCAAGAACCCGACCTTGCTCTACGGCTACGGCGGCTTCGAGATCTCGCTGCAGCCGGCCTACAGCGGCGGCGTGGGCCGTGCGTGGCTGGAAAAGGGTGGCGTCTATGTGATCGCCAATATCCGCGGCGGCGGCGAGTACGGCCCGCGCTGGCACCAGGCCGCCTTGAAGGCCAATCGTCTGCGCGCGTACGAGGATTTCGCGGCGGTGGCGCAGGATCTGATCGATCGCAAGATCACCTCGCCCGAGCACCTGGGCACCATGGGCGGCAGCAATGGCGGCCTGCTGATGGGCAACATGCTTACGCTGTATCCGCAACTGTTCGGCGCCGTAGTGAGCCAGGTCGCTCTGCTCGACATGCAGCGTTATACGCACTTGTCGGCGGGCGCCTCATGGATTGCCGAATACGGCGACCCGGACAAGCCGGCCGAGTGGAACTGGATCAAGACCTTCTCGCCCTACTACAACGCGAAGGCCGGCCAGAAATATCCGCCGGTGCTGTTCACCACGTCCACTCGTGACGACCGCGTGGGGCCGGTGCACGCGCGCAAGATGTACGCCAAGCTTACCGAGCTGGGCTACAACGCCAGTTTCTACGAGAACGTCGAGGGCGGTCATGGCGCGGCGGCGGACAACAAGCAATCGGCCTTCATGAACGCGCTGGGCTACATCTATCTCTGGGACCACGTAAAGTAAGCACTCTCTTACTTAGCAATGGCCGCGCCCGCCACGGCGGCGCGCGGCCTGTCCAGGGCTACATGAAAAGCTTTCACAAAATCCGTCCCGAATTGCGTGAATGGATCCTCGCCACGGCCCGTGCCGGTCATGGCGTGCCGGATGTGCTGCGCTTGCTGAAAGAAGCCGGCTACGATGCCGCGCAAGCCCGTCGAGCGGTCTCGGAGGTGCTCAATATCCCACTGACCTCGCTCAACGCGGTCGCACCGCGTCCGAGCGGGCGCCGACCGAAACATCCGGAAGCGCCGCAAGTGGATGTCGATGGCCGCGCGATTCGCATCGCTGTCAGTGTCGAATCGCCAGCGCTACGCGTGCTTGAGGGCTTGCTGACCGACGAAGAGTGCGAACAACTGATCGCATTGGCAAAGCCGCGAATGCACCGTGCCATGACCGTGGACGTCAACGGCAAGCAGCAGGTCGACGAGGCGCGTACCAGTCAGGGCATGTTCTTTACGCTGGGCGAAACGCCGCTGATCGCGGCCCTGGAAGCGCGCCTGGCGAACCTGCTGGACATGCCGGTGGAGTTCGGCGAAGGCCTGCAGGTGCTGCATTACCTGCCCGGCCAGGAATACGAAGCCCACCAGGACTGGTTCGACCCCTCCCAGCCCGGTTTTACGGCGATCACCGCCAAAGGCGGCCAACGGGTCGCCAGCGTGGTGATGTATTTGAATACCCCCGAAGAAGGCGGTGGCACCGGCTTTCCGGCGATCGGCATGGTAGTGACTGCCCGGCAGGGTTCGGCCGTCTATTTCGCCTATGAAACCGGGGAGCAAGCCTCCCTGCATGCCGGCTTGCCGGTCAGCAAGGGGGAGAAGTGGATTGCCACGAAATGGCTGCGGGAGCGGCCATTTAGAGCCTGAGGCGGATTTTTACGGGCGAGGGATGAGCCGCCTTTACGGTGGCTCATCCCTCGCCCGTAAAACCCCCAATGCTGCGCCGCAGCGGGCTTTGCCGTATCCTTGTAAGTTTCCCCTTCCCTCCAAGGATTCCCATCATGGGTCTGCATCTCGTCTCCGCCGGCCGCGACGTGCCGAACGAAATCAATGTCGTCATCGAAATCCCCAAGGATGCCGAGCCGGTCAAGTACGAGGTAGAGAAGGAAAGCGGCGCGATCTTCGTCGATCGCATCCTGTCCACGCCGATGCGTTATCCCTGCAACTACGGCTACGTGCCGGGCACGCTGGGCGGCGACGGCGATCCGCTGGATGCGCTGGTAATCCTGCCGCTGCCGCTGGTGCCGGGCTCGGTGATCCGCTGCCATCCGGTCGGCATGCTGAAGATGACCGACGAGGCCGGTTCGGACGAAAAGCTGGTGGTTGTGCCGACGCCGAAGATCTTCGCCGGCTATGCGCACATCACCGACATCAAGGAAGTCTCCGGCCACTGGCTCGAGCGCATCGGCCACTTCTTCGAGCATTACAAGGATCTGGAGAAGGGCAAGTGGGTGAAGATCGACGGTTGGGTCGGCGCCGCCGAGGCCAAGGCGGAGATCACCCAGGGTATGGCGCGATACAAGGCGGAGAAGGCGTGAGGCGTTAAGCATCAGGTCGCCCCCGCGATGCGGGGGCTGTAAAGGGTAAAGAGGAAGAGCGGCGTTGCGCTATTTCTCTTTGCCCTTTTTATTTCCGGAACGCCGACGTGCAAGAGCAAATGAAGAGACCTGGGCTGGGAAACGCGACAAGCCTGACGCTCTTACTCACTCCCGCTCTTCTTCACGTACCCTTTGGGATCCAAGCGCCCCTCAGTGATGCGCCGGAGCGGAAGTACCGCGGCTCTTGCCAGGCTTGGCCGGCTCCCCTTTACGCCCAAGTTGATCGAGCAAGGTCGAGAGATCTTCGGCGTGCTCTTCCTCGTTGGCGAGAATGTCCTCCATCATCCGGCGCGTGGTCGGATCGTCATGACCCAGGTATTGAATGATTTCGCGATAGCTGTCGATCGCGATGCGTTCGGCGACCAGATCTTCTTTCAGCATGTCCACAAGATCGTCGCCCTCGGCATAGTCGGAATGACTCCGGCTGAGCAATCCCTCGGGATTCAAATTAGGCGTCCCATCGAGTTGGGTGATGCGTTCGGCGATACGGTCGGCGTGGCCCTGCTCTTCGGCCGCATGCTCCAGGAACTCGGCCGCTACGCTTTTGGCATGAATGCCCTTGGCCATGTAGTAGTGGTACTTGTAGCGCAACACGCAAACGATCTCGGTCGCCAGCGCTTCATTGAGCACTTTGACCACTGCGTCGCGGTCGGCGCTGTAACCCTCTGTGATGGCGCCCTTGTCGATGTGCTCGCGTGCACGGCGGCGGATATTTTCTATATCGGTGAGAAACGGCTTCTTGGCGGACATGCCTGCCTCCTCGCGATGAGTGGATTGGATGCATGCGGCTCTGGTGCCACGCTACTGCTCCATCCTGTATGCATCGCCGCGAAGCACAAGTGAAAATGCCGCGTACCTTGCGGTACGCGGCATCGGGCAGTTCAACCCAAAAAGCGCCTGAATCAAGCCTTTCGGTAGACCTCGGCGCCCTGTGCGCGGAATTCAGCGGCCTTCTCGGCCATGCCTTCATTCAAGGCGGCACCTTCATCCACACCATGTTCGGCAGCGTAGTCGCGCACGTCCTGGGTAATCTTCATCGAGCAGAACTTCGGACCGCACATCGAGCAGAAATGTGCCGACTTGTGCGCATCCTTCGGCAGCGTCTCGTCGTGGAATTCGCGCGCTTTGTCCGGATCGAGACCGAGGTTGAATTGGTCCTCCCAACGGAACTCGAAGCGCGCCTTCGACAATGCGTTGTCGCGCACCTGCGCACCGGGATGGCCCTTGGCAAGATCGGCCGCATGCGCGGCGATCTTGTACGCGATGATGCCGTCACGCACATCCTGCTTGTTCGGCAGCCCGAGGTGCTCCTTCGGCGTGACATAGCAGAGCATGGCCGTACCGAACCAACCGATCATCGCGGCGCCGATCGCCGATGTGATGTGGTCGTAACCCGGCGCGATATCGGTGGTGAGCGGCCCCAGCGTGTAAAACGGCGCTTCGTGGCACTTCTCCAGCTGACGCTCCATGTTTTCCTTGATCAACTGCATCGGCACATGGCCGGGGCCTTCGATCATCACCTGTACGTCGTGCTTCCACGCGACCTGGGTCAGCTCGCCCAGCGTATCGAGTTCGCCGAACTGCGCCGCGTCGTTGGCGTCGGCGACCGAACCCGGACGCAGACCATCGCCAAGGCTGAAGGACACGTCATAGGCCTTCATGATTTCGCAGATTTCCTCAAAGTGCGTATAGAGGAAATTCTCCTTGTGATGCGCCAGGCACCACTTGGCCATGATCGAGCCGCCGCGCGAAACGATGCCGGTGACGCGCCGTGCAGTCAGCGGCACGAAACGCAGCAGCACGCCCGCATGGATGGTGAAGTAATCCACGCCCTGCTCGGCTTGTTCGATCAGCGTGTCGCGGAACAGCTCCCACGTCAGCTCTTCGGCCACACCGCCGACCTTTTCCAGCGCCTGGTAGATCGGCACGGTACCGATCGGCACGGGCGAATTGCGGATGATCCACTCGCGCGTTTCGTGGATGTTCTTGCCGGTGGAAAGATCCATCACCGTGTCGCCGCCCCAGCGAATCGACCAGACGAGCTTTTCTACTTCCTCGGCGATACCCGACGACACCGCGCTATTGCCGATGTTGGCGTTGATCTTGGTGAGGAAGTTGCGGCCGATGATCATCGGCTCGCTTTCCGGGTGATTGATGTTCGCCGGAATGATCGCCCGTCCGCGCGCTACTTCGTCGCGCACGAATTCAGGCGTGATCGACTTCGGTAACGAAGCACCGAAGGATTGACCCGGATGCTGGTGGCGCAGCGCGCTGTTGGCCAGCGCTTCCAGACGCTGGTTCTCGCGGATGGCGATATATTCCATCTCCGGCGTCACAATGCCGCGGCGCGCATAATGCATCTGCGTGACATTGGCGCCGGGCTTGGCGCGCAGCGGTGCGCGCGTCCCGGTAAAGCGCAGCGGCGCCAGGCGCGGATCGTTGGCGCGCTGGCGACCGAACGACGAGGACAGGTCGGGCAATTGTTCGACGTCGCCGCGTTCGGCGATCCATGCGGCGCGCAGTGACGGCAGGCCGGCGGCCAGGTCGACGCGATAAGCAGGATCGGTGTAAGGACCGGAGGTGTCGTACACGGTGATCGGCGGATTGCTCTCACCGCCGAACAGCGTCGGCGTCTGCGCCTGCTCGATCTCTCGCAGCGGCACCCGCAGATCAGGGCGGGAGCCCTGTACGTAGATTTTGCGCGAGCCAGGGATCGGCCGGATGACGGCTTCGGAAAGTTCCTGCGCGGCGCGCACGAGCTCGGAGGACAGGGCATTCATCGGCAATACGTCCTAAAGAAAGTGAACCGCCCGGTGACGGGCTGGGGACGAAAGCGATGGCGCCGGAAGCACAGGGGCATCGGGCCTGTGCGACGAAGCTTCCCTACACCGGTGCTAACCGGATCAGGTTCGAAGGGTGTCTCTCAGCCGGCCTGTACTGCCGGCACCCCCGCTTCCAAGTGGGTTATTTGAACAGAAAGGCGGGATGTCGGCCACTGCGTGGCTGCGAGGCCGCGCCTTTGGCGCTACAAGGGGTGAAGGGTGAGAAGGAAGAGCGCGGGTTTTCAGCCACAAGCTGCCTCTTCACGCCTTATAGCGAGCGCTAGCGAGCGACCTCACCGGCCACACAGTGGCCGGCTTCACTTACCGCGGCAAATACGCCCGCAAGAACATATCCACGCCGTCGCGTGCGGTCTGCTCGATCTCCGTGGCATACGCCTGCGGACAATCCTCGCAGCCGAACATGCGGCGCAGGAGCAATTCGCCCTTGATCAGCGAGAAAAACTGCGCGCTCGCGCGTTTGGGGTTGGAAATGTCGAGCTTGCCGCCGTCAACCGCCTGGCTCAACAGGCGTTCCATCAAGCCGTGGGTGCGGTCCGGGCCCTCCTCCCACATCAGCTTGCCATAACGGGGATTGCCCTGGCGGCAGTCGCTCAAGATCGCACGGAAGGTACCCACATTCTGTACATCGCATTCCAAGTGGGCGTGATGCAAGGCGATCTTCAGCAGCATGTCGCGTACGTCGGCCTGCGCGTCGTACCGGAAGATGTCCTCGGGCACCAGATCCTGGATGCGCGCACGGATGACCTCACGGAACAAGTTGTCCTTGTCCCCGAAGTGGCTGTAGACCGTCAGCTTGGAGACCCCGGCTTCCGCGGCGACGGCATCCATGCTGGTGCCGGCGAACGCATTGCGGATAAACAGGGCCTTGGCCGCTTCAAGAATCGCCGCACGCTTCTCCATGTCCTTGGGACGGCCGGGTCCCTGCGGCTTGGCTTGCGGGAGAATGGTCATTAGCTCGCACCTTCACAAATGGCTGACGCGGGTTTATTATACGCCACGGTTCAATTATTTTCCACGGCCATCCTGAATGGCCCCATTTATGCCTTCAACGACTGTCGAACTCACCCTCAGCGCAGGTTATCGGCAGGCGCAGCGCGCACTGGCGGCCTGGCTCGATCAAGGCGCCCGCGCTGCCCGCCAGAGCGCGTTTGCCGCGCGCACAGCCCTTGCTGCCCTGGACCCCACCGAGCGCGGTCGTCTGGCGCGCTGGCTGGCCTGGCTCGCTGTGGCGGCCAGTTGCCGCGGCGAAAACGCGCTGGCCGCCCGGGTCCGCCGGCTCGACAGCGGGCTGCATCTTGCCATGGAAGATGCCCTTGTGCGTCTACCGATCAAATCCATCACGACAACCGCGCAAAATCAGCGGTTGAGTGCCTGAGAAACACCCAAGTGTCCGCGGACACGGCCGCGCGCATGACTTCCGTCAACCGCGCGCGGTGACTTCCGGCACTTCGTAGAGGGGAGGCCAGGCCGCAGGCTTTGACACGTTGTCGGAAGCGGCCTTAAGCGCTTATCCTTTCAGCCCTTTTTCGACTAATTTCAAGAGAAGTGAGCAAGATGGCGATGAACTTCGAACAGGCGCGGCAAAACATGGTGGAGAACCAGGTGCGCCCCTGGGAGGTGCTCGATGCTCGCGTGCTCGAGGTGTTGGGCAAACTGCGTCGCGAGGATTTTGTCGCGGCCGAGCATCGCAATCTTGCGTTCGCCGACCTTGGCCTGCCGCTGGGCCATGGCGAGACGATGATGAAACCCGTCATCGAGGGTCGCTTCCTGCAGGCGCTGGACCTGAAGCCTGAGGACCAGGTGCTGGAGATCGGCACCGGTTCGGGCTTCCTGACCGCCTGCATGGCCAGCCTCGCGGCACAAGTCGTCAGCGTCGACATGCATGCCGATTTCATCGCCACTGCCGGCCAACGCCTGGCGCAAGCGGGCATCGCCAATGTATCGCTGGAAACCGGCGAAGCAGTGAACGAATGGCAGCCCAAGGGCCAGTTCGATGCCGTCGTGGTGACCGGCGCCGTGTACCAGATTCCGCAGCGTTTCCTTGGCTGGCTGCGACCCGGTGGGCGCCTGCTGGCCGTGCGTGGCGAATCGCCGGCACAGACCGCCGTGCTGCTGACCCACGAAGGCAATGGGCGTTACCGCGAGGAGGGACTGTTCGAAACCGACCTGCCCTATCTCGCGCACGCCGCACCGCCGCGTCGATTCGTTTTTTGATTTGCCATACCCCGACCCTTTCCTTGTGAGGCAACCCATGCGCTTGAAGCTTCTGACCTTTGCCCTGGCCCTGGCGGCACTTCCGCTCGCAGGCCACAGCGAAGACCTGCTGGATGCATACCGGGAAGCGCGTGCCAACGATCCGGTGCTGTCGCAGAGCGATGCGACCCGCCTGGCCACGGCCGAAGGCGTAACCCAGGCCCGCGCATTGATGTTGCCGCAGATCAATGGCAGCTATGGCTTGAACCAGAGCAGCGGCTCCGGTTCCAATTCGCGTAACGACGGCACGGGCGGCAGCGATCTTGGCGCAGGCGTGGGGCATAGCCGCTCGCGCGATATTTCCGCCACGCTGACCCAATCGGTGGTCGACCTGAGCCAGTGGGCCAACCTGTCGGCGGCCAAGTCACAATCCAAATCGCAGGATCAGACCTATCAGGCTGCACTGCAGGATCTGTACGTCCGCGTCACCACTGCCTATTTCGGCGTACTGACCAGTGCGGATCAATTGACCTTCGCCAAGGCGAACGAAGAGGCGCTGCGCCAGGCTTATGAACAAGCCGACCAGCGCTTCAAAGTAGGCCTCTCGGCGATTACAGACGTCTATCAGGCCAAGTCCGAGTACGAGCAGGCCAAGGCGCAGACGATCGCCGCCGAGAGCACGCTCAACGATGCCAAGGAAGCGTTGACCCAGATCACCGGCAAGCCCACCGGCGATCTGAAGAAGCTGCGCGAAGACCTGCCGATGGATCCGCCCTCGCCAGCCGATCCCAACCAGTGGGTGCAGGATGCCCTGAAGAACAACCCGACGATCCTCGCGCAGCAATTCAACGTGGATGCGGCCGAACACAGCATCAATGCGGCGCGCGCAGGTCACTTGCCGACGATCGGCGCCCAGGTGACGCGCGGCAAGACCACGAGCTGGTTCGAGAATGCCAGCAGCGCGGGCATCCCGGGCAACGGTTCCTACGGCACCACGGTGGGCCTGACCTTGACGGTGCCGATCTTTTCCGGCGGCGCCACCCAGTCGAAGGTCCGCCAATCGATCTACAACCGTGACTCGGCCCAGGATGCTCTGGAATCGCAGCGTCGCCAAGTCACCCGCGATACCTTGAACTTCTACCGTACCGCAGTGGCGGGCATCACTCAGGTCGAAGCCGCCAAGGCCGGCGTGGACTCGGGCCAGAAGGCTCTTGAAGCCACCCGTGCAGGCTTCGACGTCGGCACCCAGACCATGCTGAACGTGCTGACCGCGATTCAGACCCTGACGCAGGCGCAAAGCACGTATTCGCAGTCGCGCCACCAATTCGTGTTGAACAAGCTGCAGCTCAAGGAAGAAGCCGGCACGATCGACATGAAGGATATGGAAGAGATCAACGCGTTGCTGCAGTAAAACCGCAGTACTGGCGATCGAAAAAACCGGGCGCATAGCGCCCGGTTTTTTTTTGCGCCAAAAAGCTCAAGACTACAAATTATGTAAGAGCGTGGCTCACAAATGGCTTACCCAAAACCGACACTACACATGACTGGATTCGCCAGCACACACCATTGCACGCCTACATCCTGGCAATAAATCAAGCATCAAAATATCAAATGCAAGGAAGCAAATAAAAAAGAGGGATAGCCAGTGAAAAGGAAATATGTCTCCCAATCGATGCTGGCCATCGCAGTCACTATTTGTGGGGCTCGAGCGTTTGCAGCTCCGGGGGCTGAACAGGACCTTGAGGTTCGCGCTTTAGTCGACCACTTGACGAAGGTTATCCAGCTGACAGTGAGCGGCGCCGGATCGACTCCTGCTAGCGCAAGTGGGTCAGCAAAAGCACAACTTCATTCTAGGTGTCTAGCCATAAAAGGCCAATTGATCGGGTTCCCAAACACAAACGTAGTAGGAAGCGGCTTCGCTTACACTGCCATTGCTCGCCAAGGGTGCCTGATTCAAGACTAAACGCCGGCCTCCCCTTCTTGCTTCTAGCGCTTAGTGCTATGACGTCAGCC
>NZ_DATCRY010000297.1:0-14705 GCF_036568765.1 Dyella sp.
TTGGTGCTGGCGCCGCAGGCACCCTCGGTGTTGATACCGACCGGCCTGGCCATGCATATGAATACCCACGATTTCTGCGCGCTGGTGCTGCCGCGTTCGGGCCTTGGCCACAAGCGTGGCCTGGTCATGGGCAACGGCACTGGCGTGATCGATGCCGACTATATGGCCGAGTGCTTCGTCAGCGTCTGGAATCGCAACCCAGCGCGCATTGGCGGTGAGGGCGAGGATGCGAACATAACCATCCAGCCCGGCGATCGCATTGCGCAGATGCTGTTCGTTCCGGTCGTGCGGCCGACGTTTGCCGTCGTGGAGTCCTTTTCGTCTTCGAGCAAGCGGGGGCTCGGGGGGTTCGGATCCACCGGGGTGAGCTAACCTTGGCATCCAGAAGCGCTGACGCTAAGCCAATAACGGGTCCTTCGAGACCAACCAAGAAGAGGGGGCAGGCATGGCGAAAACCACGGTGAGCGAGCGGGCGCGCAACTTCGGTGCCGAATCGCGCGGCTTGCTGCCTTTGGCAGCCGGCACCTTGTTGATCCTGCTGGGCCTGCTCTGTGCCTGGCAGACCTGGTTGATTGCCGACGAGGACGGCGCCAAGCAGCGGCTACACGGGGCGCAGGACGAGGCGGTTCGCAGCCTGCAGGGCGAAATCGCCATCGAGCGCGGCAAGATCGTGGAAGCCGTCGCCGGTGTCGATCCCGCAGCCGACCGCGACACGTTGATCGCCCAATTGCACCGGGCGTTGCCGCAGGCCAGCCGGATCGAGGTCTATTCGGGCAGCCTGGACGAAGTCGTGCATGCCGATTACCGGCAGTTTGGCTATGCCAAGGCCGCACAACTGCTGGCAGCCCAGACGGCGGAAGGGCAGACCCTGATGCAAACCGTGGCTGACGGTGCGGCGCGTCAATTGACGCTGGTCGTGCCGCTCGGCGTACCCGCCAAGCCACAGGCGTGGGTCTGGCTTGCCTTTCCCTTCACGGCGCTGCAACAGCGTTTCGAGTCCATTCGAGTACCCAACGGCAGACTGGAGCTTCATCAAGAAGACGACCGCAACGACCGCTTCCTGCTGGAGAGCGGTAGCGACCACAGTCAGCGCGAAGCCACAGGCAAGCCTGTTCCCGGCAGTGCGTTCAGTGTGGTCGCCGCCCCGCCGGAAGCTTTCATCGTATTGCCGCGTTCGGCATGGTTGGCCGGATTGCTGGCGTTGCTGGGCATCGGCGGCGGTGGCTACCTTTTGTGGCGGCGTAACCGGCAGCCTGCCGAAGTGGCGACCCCTGAGCCTGAGGAACCTATTTTGTCCAATGTGTTTGAAAACAAGTCCGAAACGGTCGCGCCGGTCTCGGCCAGGCCCGCTCCGGCACCTGCGCCGGTGGCGGTTGCCGTCGATCCGACGATTTTCCGCGCTTACGACGTGCGCGGCATCGTAGGCAAGACCTTGACGGTCGAAGTAGCGAGGTTGCTTGGCCAGTCGATCGGTACGGTGATGCGCGAGAAAGGGTTGCGCGAAATCGTGGTCGGTCGCGACGGACGCCTGTCCGGCCCCGAGTTGGCAGGCGCCTTGTCCGATGGATTGCGCGCTGCAGGCATCGACGTGATCGACGTGGGCGCCGTGCCCACACCTGTGGTGTATTACGCGGCCTACCGTTTCAATACCGGCAGCGGCGTGGCCGTTACGGGTAGCCATAATCCTCCTGACTACAACGGTTTCAAGATCGTTGTCGGTGGTGAGACGCTTTCCGAAGGTGCCATCCAGGATCTGTATCGGCGTATTGCCGAGAATCGCCTGGAAAGCGATGGTCAGGGCAGCGTCCGCCACGTCGATGTCGTGCCCGACTACATCGAGCGCATTACTTCGGACGTGCAGGCCGAGCGCCGGTTGAAGATTGTGGTCGACTGCGGCAATGGCATTCCGGGAGCGGTGGCACCGCAGGTGCTCGAGGGAATCGGCTGCGATGTGATTCCACTGTATTGCGAGGTCGACGGTACGTTCCCTAACCATCATCCCGACCCGTCCGATCCGCACAACCTCGAAGACTTGATCATGGCGGTCAAGCAGACTGGCGCCGATCTCGGCGTGGCCTTCGATGGCGATGGCGACCGACTGGGCGTGGTGACGCGAGAAGGCGAGATCGTCTTCCCCGATCGCACGCTGATGTTGTTCGCGCGCGATGTGTTGTCGCGTCAGCCGGGTGCGACGATCATCTACGACGTCAAGTGCACTGGGCACCTGCGTGGACAGATCCTGGATGCTGGTGGCAGCCCGTTGATGTGGCGCACCGGTCATTCGCTGATCAAGGCCAAGATGCGCGAGACCCAGGCGGAACTCGCTGGCGAAATGAGCGGTCATTTCTTCTTCAAGGAGCGATGGTATGGCTTCGACGACGGCATCTATGCCGGCGCGCGGCTGCTGGAAATCCTTGCCGGCGACCTCGAAGAGCGCACACCCGAGCAGATCTTCGCGACGTGTCCGAAGGGCGTGTCCACGCCCGAACTGAAGATCGAGATGACCGAAGGCGAGCACTACAGGTTCATCGAGAAGTTCCGCCAAAGCGCTACCTTCGGCGATGCTACATTGACGACGATCGACGGTGTGCGTGCCGACTGGCCAGACGGCTGGGGACTGGTGCGTCCGTCCAACACCACGCCGATCCTCGTGTTGCGTTTCGACGCGGACAATGCCGTGGCGCTCAAGCGCATCCAGGATGTTTTTCGCGAGCAACTGTTCGCGGTGGACAAGACGCTCAAGCTGCCGTTCTGATTTGCGCACCCCCGGGTGGCGCATGCGCGCCGCCCCGGGTCTCGATGTACATTGACCTCACGCGCAAGCGTCGGTCGGCGCGAGCGCTGCGATAGTGCAGCAGAAGATTTCCTGCGTGCGGACTACCGTCGAACGGCTTGGCGGCATCGATACGTGCGCGGTGCGCCAGATCGCGCAGATTGGGTGTAGCTATCAAGCAAAGTATTGCCGTGTACCGCGTAAGCAGGGCCTGCCCTGACATCGTGTTTGCGTTCCGCCTTCATTGCAGCCGTCGCCAGGATCGGCGCCGCCAGATAGCGTCGTCGAGCATGATCGACCGGTTATCGGGTCCTACGAATCCGGGCAGGTAAAGCTCGCCACCGCCTATTCCGACGCCGACAGGCAGGCTGCCGCCGGTCGGTGGATCCTTGAGGTGACCGCCCACAGTGCCATAGGGCGAAGAGGGATCGTCCCACGTGGGTACATTGGGATACGACAAACCGTCGCCCGCGCCGCCGGTGGCGGCATCGAGCACCAGATAAGCGCCGTCGAGGGTGCCGTTACAGGGATCGCCGTCGCCGGGTATCAACGTTACGAAGATCGCCCGATTGGAATCGAACAGGGCAGTCGGTGTGACCACGACGCGCTCGCCAGGTGCGTTCTTGATATCCAGATCGACGTACCAACCCGCTTTATCCGGTGGGACAGGCCGGCGCGTGACGCCACGCGCCGGCAGGCCTTTGCTGTCGAGAGTTTCGACCATCGATTGCATCTGCAGCAGGCTGCGCGTTGCCGTCGTTCGTGTGTCGCGTATGCCATAGAGAGATTGCACGGGAATGGCTGCATCCGTGTCGCCTGCGCCCAGATATTTGCCGGTGCCGAACACGACGATGAAGCGACCCGTGGTCGGGTCGGGAAAAAGGCGCGGCATTACCGTGATTGGCTGCTCGGCAGGATGGTCGGGCTTGAAGGCCAGCGAGGCCGACCACTGCGAAGGATCGGGACTCGTCAGATCGAAGCGCCAGAGATTGCCGACCAGATCGCCAGCAAAGGCGACATCGTCGATCTGATCGCGATCCATGTCGCCGAGCACAGGCGAGCTGAGGCCATGGCTGATCGTTGTACTGTTCGTCGGAGTGCGGATTTCACGGATGAACTCGCCCGTCTGCGCATCCAGCACAAACAGCGAGCTGAAAGGCTGTGCGGCCTCGGCGATTGCGTTACAGGGATCCGGTCGCGACGGCTTGCCGCAATCGGGGAAATAACCTGACGGCAACACGACTACCCAACGGCCATGGGCGAGGCGGCCGATGTTGGGCAGGCCATAGGTGTAGCCAAGATTGCTTGCGTTGCCTTGACCGTATCGAGCGCCGCCGGGCGTGCCGGCATGAAATTCCCACAGCACTTTGCTGCGGGCATCGACTTCCTTCAAGGCATCCGGATCGCTGATATCCAGCGCGTAAATACCGCGGCCGCCGAGACGCAGCGCACCTGCCAGTATCGTACCCCATCCTTGCTGTCCGCCACCGTCGAAGAATACGTCGCGGCTGACAGGCGTGGCATCGATCGTAGGCATGTAACCGTATTGCGTGGCGCTGGTCAGCGGGCCCAGTCGCGTGAGGCTGGTGCGCGGGGCATAGGCAAACAATTCCAGGCCTGCGCCGGGTGTCGGAACGACCTGGGTCGGATCGGTGTTCGAGCGCATCTGCGAGGCATCGATGGCGTGCAGCATGCCGTCATTGGCACCTACGTAGACGGTGGGGCGCCGTGACTGGCGGTCGGCGACGAACTTTCTGTAGCCGTTTCCTGTTGCCGCCGCCATGGCCTCGGACGAGCCGTCCGGCCAGTGCTCGTCGTAGCCTCCCGTGGGTTCGGCAACATACAGTGGCTGACTATTGATAATGGCTCCCATCAATTGCGTACGCGGACGGAACAGCCCAGTGCTTTCGCCTGTGCGTACACCGCGCAACCAATCCAGGCGAGCCTGCCCGGTGTCGCCTGTGTGTGTTGCGGGAGGAAGTGTGCTCAACGCGGTTCGTGCATCGGCATCCAGATCGCCAAGCTGCCGAAACGCTACGCCGCTGGAAAAGCGCCCGTCCCGTTCGAATCGAGCGGTGAGTATCTGGCGGGCCGCCGATGTCATGGCGGTGAGCCGGTTGCCCGCATCCCAGACAACTTTGCCGGGTTGTCCTTTGGCATCGAGCTCGACAGCCTGCAAGTTGCCATGCCATTCGCCCGATTGGTACATCGTCTGAAATCCCAGAGTTCCTTCGCGCAGCAACGCCGAATTGGTGCGCGCCAGGATGCCGCCTTTGCCGCCGTCGCCGATGCGCGCAAGAATATCTTTGAGTTGCTTGACGAGGTCGTCCGGGTTATTGGCGGCGTAGTATTTGCCGCGTCCAGCCAATGCCGCATGCCAGGTATCGTCGACATTGGCGATGATGCCGTTGCCGCTCTCGTCCGGCTTTGGCCAATGTATGTCGCCTTTACGCAGCCGGCAGGCATCGGACGCCGCGTCGATGCAGTTGGTGTCTGTGGAGACCTTCAGGTTGCCGATGACGCCCATGCCGATCAGGTATTCGGCCATATGTGGCCAAGTCGCCGGATCGTTCGATGGGTTGAAATAGATTTCCTGGTTGACATTGGCGGCCGCGACACGCGAACCGGATAGCTGCTGCGTGGGCACGACACCGAGACCGCGGTCGGGAAGATAAGGCGGAACGATCTTGCCTTGGTCTGGGTCGTAAAGATCCGGCCGCAGGTTGCTGGCCCAGTAGTGAAAGGCCATGTCGGAGAGCGATGCATTTCCGGAGGCGGTGCTTGTCGGTGCATAGATCGACGTGACGCCTCTGCTCCCGGGGTTGGGAAAGCTCACCTGATCCGGCAGTTTCAGGCTGGCGCTCGGCAGGACCAGCCCCCGATTCAAGCGGTCGGTGTTCCATAGTCCATCGGTGATCATCATGTGATAGTTGCGACGGCAGTACAGTTCCTTGCCATGGCCTTGTCCGATCGGTTGCCAGTAAGGATTGGTGAGGTTGTTACCGGTCTTGCGTCGGAAGAATTCGCCCGCGCGTTGGGTCGCGCTGACCAGTGGTGTGCCGCCATTTGCGCCGGCGGTAAACAACCAGTTGAAGAATGCGCTACGGAAGCAAGCAGGCGGATCGGTGCGCGTGCCATGCTGTTGCGTCGCCTCGGGCGAGGCGACGGCGCCATTCGCGCAGGCCGGTGTATCGATCAGTTCGCTGGCGATGGCGTTGCTGTGTAGTTTGAAGCTGTTGTTATTGATGTGTTGCCAGGCGACGCGGATCGTGCTGCCGAAACCGTCGTGGGATTGCACTTCGCCCAGTTCGCCGAAGACGCGCGAAGCGACGGTGCGAGCCACATGAAGCCGGGTGCGGTAGTACGCATACCAGTTGGCGAAGTTCTGATACTGCGCCACAGGAACGGCGACAGCTTCCCAATTGTTTGCTGTGTAAAGTGCGAACAGGTTGGTCGGCCGGCCGAAAGAATCGAGTTGCAGGGAAATATTCTTCTTCAGCCGATAGTAGTAAGGCCCCCCGCTCGTGAACGGATTGCTCCCGTAACCGCAGGTCCATCGGTCCTCACCGGTTCTGGCGATGTCGGCGCGTCGTCCAGCATCGTCGAGCGCCCAGTTGGTATTGTTGTACTTGCCTACTGCGGCCGGGGGCGATGGACGATAACGGCGATTGACGGCGATGCCGTCGAGCCACACGCCTCCCAGGCTGGCATCGGCCGACGGAAACGAAGTGCCGTCTGCGCGCAGGGGCGGCGCGTAGACGATGTCCGGGTTGTAGTAGACGCCGTTCATGGTCAAGGAACGAGCATCGCGATCGTGTGCCGTGCCGGCGTCGGCGTCGATAACCGCGGCACAACGCCAGGGCCCGTTCCAGTTGCCGCCGTCGAAGGGGCGATTGTCGCCCATGTAGTTGAAAGCCATGGATCCGGAATCGTCCAGGGTGACAACAATGTTCGGCGGCACGGCCTGGGAGGTATCCAAGGGCGTCGGCGACAGTTCCACCGTGCCGGTCTTCATGTCGACGCTTAAGGCATGTGCATCGGAGATAGCCATCATGCATCCGGCAACTATCGGCAAAATCGGCAGCGCGCAGACATGGCGTAAAGGACGGATTGTCATGGAGCTTCCCTGCTCATCGTAGAAACACCGGGCTGGGGCGCGAGGCGCTACCAGCAATCGCTCTGCGCCGGCGAATTGGGTGCGGGTAACTTGGCACCGGTGTAATCGATGGAAAACGTTCCGCATCGATCGTTGGCCTGAGTACCTGCCGGCGACGCGCTTGCAGTGAAGTCGCGCCGCGAAGCGTCGCTGAAGCTCAAAGACAAGCGATAGATGTTGTGCGCGGTAAGCGCGGACGCGACGCCCAGGTCGTCGAAATCGCCGTAGCGCTGGTACGTGAGGAAGTAACGTTCCTGCGCATCGGCAATCCGAAGCAGCGCCTCTTTCGCTTCCACCCGGCGTGCTCGGTGTATGTAATTGGAATAGCCGTTCAATGCCATGCCAGCGAGCAAAGCGACAAGGGCGGCAACGACGAGTATTTCAATCAGGCTGAAGCCGCGCTGCTTGCATTTCAGTGGCCTGTATCGGCGCATGTGGCACTCCACGGTTTATTGAGTCTTGGCCGCATAAGTGCTTTCCAGGACGCGGAGCATGTTCTCGTTCGTTCCGACGGCGCGCGCCGTAATGCGATAAAGGCGGCGGGAATGGTTCTCCGGGCCGGTCGTGCCCGGGCCGTGCGCGCCGGATTCGCGTGGTCCACCCATGGTATCCGGTGGTTCCTCGACACCGAGATCCTCGATGATGAAAACCGGGTTTCGAGCGGCCTTGCCGCTGTGGGGAAGCTGCGTATAGTCGATGGTGTCCGATGGGCCTTTGTAGACGTGTGCGCCCGCATCGATCCAGCCAGACCCGTCGCGAAATTGAGTCACGACACCTTGCGGGCCGTAGACAGGAGAACCGCGATCGTAGCGATAGCAGGCATGCTGACCGCCGTCATCGCCGCATATGAAAGACGACAATGTGTCGACGGCGGTAGTCCAAAGCGACCATTCCGCACCGCGTAGCGTGGTCTCCGCGAGTACATCGGCGAGTAAGGCTTGCCGCAAGCTGCCGGCCAGCCGTTGCTGGGTACGAGCCTGCCCAGTGGCGGCGATTGCAATGACACTGGAGACCAATAAAAGTACGAGGGCGAGGATCAACGCGGCGCCTGCCTGTTTGCGATAGGCGGCGATGGCGTAGGGGCAGGTGGGTGTGGGACTCATGGGTTGAAATTGCGTACCGAGGTGACGACGTTGAATTCGCGTCGCAGCAGTGGGGCGGGAAAGCCTTGATCGGATGGTTTGATCGGATGCGCGTCGGGCGGGCGGCTGGCCGGATCGGGAAGCCCGTCGGGTTCGTAGGCATAGGCCAGTTCGTCATTGCGCAAGGTGGGCAGGGGCGTATGGCCGCTCAACAACATGCTGAGCTGGATGCTCTTGACCGCGCGCCAAAGACAGCCGACATCCTCGCCAGCGGCATTGAGGGGCCGGCGAGCCGGACCGGGCGGGCATTGTGTGCCGGCATCCACTTCGGCAGCTGTCAGGTAACTCGCCTTGCCTTGTGCTGTTTCCACCCCATAGCGAAAATCGAGGCGTTCGATGCCGTGGATCAGTTCATGGGGTTCGCCGTTCACCTGCCTGATCAGTGCGCCAGTGCGACCGCCTAGACCGTCGTCGACCATCTTCAAGTAGTAAGTCACCGTGACGTAGTCGCGATCGAAGTCGAACAGCTTGGCGGCGGCAAACGTCGATTCCGCAGAAGGCGGGCGAGCATTGTCGCCATTGGGCAGCAGTGCATTGCCATGGCGGTCCACGGCAAAGATCTGTCCGCCGGAACAGTCGGCAAGTAGGGCAAGATGCCCCGTGCCGAAGTCGCTGGCAGGTGGCTCGCCCGGTCCGGGTGCGAGCAGAATGCGCTGGATCTGGTTAGGGAAAGCGCGATCGACCTGAATCTGCGTATGGTTGCCGATAACCCAGCCGCGCTGACTGTCGACATAGCGCAGCGTGAGTACGTCTGTGCCCTTGACCCGGTTACCGGGTGCCGTGCCCGCGGGCGGAATGGCGGTTGCCCCGGCCGTGTTCGGATCCATGGGGCGGCAGCCTTGCTTATCGCAATCGTAGCCGCGCATGGAAAGAAAGGAGGGCAGAGCATAGGGCGCGTCAGGAGCTGCCGGATAAGGAGCGTTGCCCATCGGCGTGGTCAGATCGGCCCAATGCCGCGCATGGCCGAAGTCGACCGCGTAGACCAGCGGTGCGCGTAACCTGTCCAGATAAATACCGTTGGCCTGTCGCTTGGCGATACCGCCCGTGTTGTTGCAGTACTGGCCGTTGGCCGCGGCCAGGTCCTGCGTGATGACGCCGACCGCGAATCGACCCTCCTCTTGCAGGCGTGCCAGCTGGCGCTGTATGCGGCTATGTGTGGACATGCCAAGGAAGACGCCGATGACGGCCGCGCTTACCAGCAAGCCCAACATCATGGCCACCAGCAGTTCGATCAGCGAGATGCCGCGTTGATGGCAAGCCGCCCGCCACATCATGGCTGGAACTCCCAGTCGAGGGTCTGGCGTGTGTGGGTGGACGATCCGTCAGGCGTGGGGCGATCGTCCCAGGAGAGCATCATGGTGCAGCTGCCGCCAAAGGGGGGACGTTTGCCGAGCATGCCGAGTGCGACCGGATCGACTCGCGCATCGTCTGTCTTGCAGGAAAGCTTGGCCGATGCCTGCGGAAGAAATATTTTCAGCTGCCCGCTCCACACAGCTTTGTCATGGCTCGCCAGTTGCGCCGGATCGCAAGGCTGGCTCGCATCGCAAGTGACGTTCCCGGGCGCGATCGGATAATCGGCGTCGTAGTCGTGACGCCATACCGCGACCGAATTGAGTCGCATGCGGTCGGCCATGCCCTGTGCCAGAAATGCGGCTTGGGTATGTAGATACGCGGAGTGATTGGAGCGTGCCGCTAGGGTCAACAGCCCCGCCAGACCCACCAGGCCGAACGAAAAAACCAGGACCGCGACCAGTACCTCGATCAGCGATACGCCGCGTTGTTTGTGCACCCTTTCCACTTATGCGTCCTGTCCCTGGCGCATCGAATCGCCGCAGCTGTATTTCGCCGCCTGCGATGGGACGTGGCTATCGGTGTTGAAAGCCGTCGGCTGTGAGGAAAGTCGGACCGATGGCGCGACTGAGCAGCCGCTTGCAGATGCGGACGTGCCGCCGTCGTCAGCGACGGCTTATTCGCCGCGATCCTTATCGGCGGCAGCCTTGACCTGACGATAGTGCGCCATCTGCTCGGTCATCTTGGTTTCGGCAGCATCGCGTGTCTCTTGCTGCTTGAGCAGAACGTCACGTTGACCCGCGACCACATTGCGCTGCCTCGCGATGCTGTCATTGAGCGACTTGGGTACCGGCTGCTTGGCGCGTTCGGCTTCACCGGCACGGGCCAGCAGATCGGTCAGGGCTTTTTCCTGGCTGTGCAGGTTGATCTGGGTGGTGTTGATCTGCTGATCGATGGTGTCCAGGTTCTGCTTGAGCGAGGCCTGGTAGGCCGCTTCCGTCGGATAGGCTGCCAGCATCTGGTCGTCGTTGCGGACCTGCTCGTCGGCCGCGCGCTTGACGGCGGCTTGCTGTGCGGCCACTTTTTGCGCTGCGGCGCGTTCTTCCGGGGTAAGCTGGCGTTCCACGTGCTGCACCACGATGCCGCGATCGTTGACCAGGTCGTAGCCGTATTTCATCGCCTCGGCGGTCAGGCTGTCGCTGTAGTGCGGCAGGCCTTGCCCATCGTGCCAGCGGTAGCGGTAGAGACCTTTGCCCTGCGCGTTGCTCTGCGCGCAAGCAGCGGTGCCGATGCCCAGCAACAGTCCGGCCGTCAGTAGTGCAGTAGCGAATTTGTACATGCATCGTCCCCCGAGGAGCGGAAAGTATAGCCAGTGCGGTCGCGTCGGCGCGGCCGTCGGCGGGCATCGGCGTCCGCCGATGTGACCGGGATCAACCGGCGACGCCGTAGCGCTCGCGATAGGCCACCAAGCGCCCGTGTTCGGCGGCCAGCTCCGGTTTTTCGCCCGCATAGGCCAGCACATCGTTCAGCCCAGTGATGGCAATGACGGGAATCTGGAACTCGGCCATGACTTCCTGGGCGGCCGATAGTTCGCCCTGGCCACGCTCCTGCCGGTCCAGCGCGATCAGCACGCCGGCTGGCGTCGCTCCATGGGTGCGGATCAGCGCCAGGGATTCGCGCACGGCGGTTCCGGCGGTCATCACGTCGTCGACGATCAGCACACGGCCCTTGAGCGGCGCGCCAACCAGGACGCCCCCTTCGCCATGATCTTTCGCTTCCTTGCGGTTGTAGGCCCAGGGCAGGTCGCGCTGCTGGTGGTCGGCCAGGGCGATCGCGGTAGCCGCGGCCAGGGCGATACCCTTGTAGGCCGGGCCGAACAGCATGTCGAAGGCGACGCCGGAATTGACCGCGGCAGCGGCGTAGGCCCGGCCCAGCTGCGCCAGCGCGGCACCGGAATCGATGCGGCCCATATTGAAAAAATAAGGGCTCTGGCGACCGGACTTGAGCGTGAAGTCGCCAAAGCGTAGTACGTCGCGCTGCAGGGTCAGTTCGATAAAGTCGCGCTGGTAATCGTGCACAGGATGTTCTCGTCGGATAGAAGAGCGTCAGTCGCGTAGTTTACGCACTAGCAAGTGCTGTGGTCCGGAACGTCCCCCCATGTAGAGCTCGCCGGTGTCGACGAAGCCTGCGCGAAGGTAGAGCCGCAACGCGGTCGTATTGCGCACGTTGACGGTCAGCGCCAGCAGGCGGGCGGCTGGATAGTATCGGGCCGCATCGGCGATGGCCGCCTCCATCGCGATCTGGCCCAGGCCGCGGCCTTGCCAGTCGGCATCGAGCAGGAATGAGCGCAGGCCCACCGCCGGCTCGCTCAGCGTGCGGACCCTGGCTTCGGTGCGATAGAACCCGATCGGCACCTGGCCGGCGAAGACCGCCATGGGGCGGCTATCTGGACGCTGGAGCGCATCGGCGAGCGTCCTGGCGACAGGGCTGACGAAGTCCTCTTGCCCCGGTCGCATACGCAATGCGATCAGGGACGCATGCCAGTCGGATTCGACCGGAACGACACGAATATCGGGGATGACGGGCATGGTTGCTATCATGCCGCATCTTGGATTTCCTTAAAGGAGTCGTGCATGCGCATCATCAGCCTCAACGCCAACGGCATTCGTTCGGCCGGTACCAAGGGCGTGTTCGAGTGGCTGCGCAAGCAGAACGCCGACGTGGTCTGCCTGCAGGAAACCAAATCGCAGGAAAACCAGCTGACCGACGCGAAGTTTCGCCCCGATGGCCATCATTGCTTCTATCGCGATGCGAGCAGCAAGAAAGGCTACAGCGGCGTAGCCATCTACGCGAAGCGCGAACCGGACGAAGTGCGCACGGAGCTGGGCTGGGAACCGTTCGATAGCGAAGGGCGCTACATCGAAGCGCGTTTCGGCAATCTGAGCGTCGTGTCGCTGTACGTGCCGTCGGGTTCATCGGGCGATGAGCGCCAGCAATTCAAGTTCAAAGTCATGGAATGGATCACGCCCATCTTCGACCAGTGGCTGCACAGCGGTCGCGATTACGTCATCTGCGGCGACTGGAATATTGTCCACACCAAGAACGACATCAAGAACTGGAGTTCCAACCAGAAGAATTCCGGCTGCCTGCCCGAGGAGCGCGCCTGGCTCGATCTCCTGTTCAAGGAGCGCGGCTGGGTGGATAGCTTCCGCGCGCTCAAGCCCGATGCAGTGGAATACACATGGTGGTCCAATCGCGGCCAGGCGCGTGCGAACAACGTCGGGTGGCGGATCGATTACCAGGTGATCACCCCGGGTCTGCAGAAGCGTCTGAAATCGTGTTCGATCTATCGCGACGAGCGTTTTTCCGACCACGCACCGTACTTGGTCGATTATGTCGACTGAGGCGGTACCGGCGAAGACGAAGCCCTCGATCTGGCGGGCCTTCACCCAGCCGTCGGCGTGGACGATGGCGTTCCTGGGCTTTTCCTCCGGTCTGCCGTTCCTGCTGGTGGCCGGTACGCTGGCTTACTGGCTCAAGGAAAAGGGCATCGTGCTGAAGGACATCACGATGATCGCCAGCGCCGGTATGACCTACGCGTTCAAGTTCGTCTGGGCGCCTTTGCTCGATCATTGGCGCCTGCCGGGCTTCGCGCGCCTGGGCTTGCGCCGTGGCTGGCTGCTGTTCGCGCAGTTGTGCGTGACGGCTGGTCTCATTGCGATGGCGTTGCTGACGCCGTCGCAGTTGCCGCCATTCGTCGTCGCCACGCTGTTCGTTGCCTTTTTCGGCGCCACCCAGGACATCGCGGTGGATGCCTACCGCATCGAAATTGCGCCGTTGGAGGCGCAGGGCGCGCTGGTGGCGACGTATTCGTTGGGCTACCGCATCGCCCTGATCGTGGCGGGCGCATTGGCGCTGATCATGGCCGACCACATGCCCTGGAGCGTCGTCTACCTGGGTATGGCGGTGTGCATGGTCATTCCGATCGCTACCACTCTGATCGCGCGCGAGCCCGAGGTGCAACGCAGCGTGCCGCGTAGCTGGCGCGCGGCGATGGGCGAGAGCGTGATCGATCCTTTCACCGATTTCTTTCGCCGCTACGGCTGGGGCCTGGCGCTGATGACGCTGGCGTTCATCCTGCTGTTCAAGATTCCCGAGCAGGCGACCATCGGCGGGGTGATGAGCCCGTTCTATCGCGACATGGGCTTCGACAAGACACAGATCGCCACCGTCACCAAGATTTACGGCATCTGGATCGGCATCGCCGGAGCCTTCGTGGGTGGCGCACTGGTCGCTCGGTGGGGCGCCTGGAGGCCGCTCGGAGCGGCTATCGTGGTGGCCGGAGCCAGCAACCTGTTGTATCTGTTCCTGATCCAGCACCAGGGCAACGTGCTGGTGCTGACCCTGGTGATCTCGGGGGAGAACTTTACTCTCGGCATGTTGGGGCCGCCGACGGTTGCCTTCCTGTCCTCGCTGGTCAACAAGCAGCACACCGCGACTCAGTACGCCCTGCTCAGTTCCCTGGTGAACCTGCCGGGCAAGATCCTGGGCTTCTTCGCCGGCGGTATCGCCATGGCGACGGGCTACGGGATGTTCTTCGTGGTGACCGTGCTAGCCCTGCTGCCGGCCATGATCCTCTTTGCCTGTCTGTGGCCGCGGTTCGCCCCCATCGGTCGTAAACCCCTGCCTGAAAACCCATTGCCGTAAAACGATTGTCGTAAAAAGGGGACTTGTGCGCCCCACAGTCATCTGTGCCACCATTGGCCTACAGGGGGCACAGTGTCTTGGAGTGAGGGGACGTGCCGGATTTGACCGTACGCCACATCGACAGCCTCATGGCCGAGCGCATCAAGCAGCTCGCCAAGGAGCGCCAGTGGTCGATCAATGACGTGGTGCTGCATGCGCTGCGCCACGGCCTGGGTATGGCTACGGCGGGCAATATCTTTGCCGAGACGCTGCTCGATCCAGGTGACCTGACGGTGCTTGCCGGACAGTGGGACGCCGATGAGAAGGCCGCATTCCAAGAAGCCGTGCAGGCGCTCTCGGTAGCGCCCTCGAGCACGTTGGCGAGCAAATGACCTGGACGCCTGGGAGCGGCTTCAGCCGCGGCCGGGCGATGTCGCAAGCTATCCCGTCGCGGCCGAAGCCGCTCTTACAAGCTAGCCGGGCTGCTTTTAAGCGCGATCTGTAAGCGGTGCGGCATAAATCGCTCCCAGCACGCGTGGCCCCTTGGCACCGGTCACCGCAGGCAAGTTTCCCGGCAAATCCAGCAGACGCTGCCGCGCGAGCCAGGCAAACGCCGTAGCTTCCAGGTAATCCGGGTCGATACCGAACGCACCCGTGC
>NZ_DATCRY010000298.1:0-13014 GCF_036568765.1 Dyella sp.
CCGGTATACTTGGGGGATACCGTTGTCCGCCCGCCGGCCCGGACGGTATTCCGGGCCAAACGGCCAAGTGCCGCTAGCGGCGCCGGTATCGACGGATCCACAGTGCGCAGGCTCAAGTATCGGAAGGCGAATGATGGAAGGTACTCTGTTCATCGTCGCAGCACCCTCGGGCGCTGGCAAATCGACCCTGGTCAATGCGTTGCTCGCCCGCGAGCCGGCGATTTCCCTGTCGATTTCCCACACCACCCGGCCCCCGCGCGTCGGTGAGGAATACGGCCGCCACTATTATTTCGTCGAGCGTGGCGAGTTCGAGCAGGAGATTGCCGAAGGCATTTTTCTCGAGCACGCCGAAGTGCACGGCAATCTCTATGGCACTTCCCGCAAAACGGTGTCCGGCCTGCTCGGTCGGGGAAACGACGTGCTGCTGGAGATCGACTGGCAGGGGGCCAGGCAGGTACGCAAGGCCAAGGCCGATTGCGTCAGCGTGTTCATCCTGCCGCCGTCGCGCGCCGAGCTGGAGCGCCGCTTGCGCGGGCGCGGATCGGATAGCGCCGAAGTGATCGAGCGTCGGTTGCACAATTCGCGCGAGGAAATCGCGCACGCGCATGAGTTCGATTTCATCATCGTCAACGACCGTTTCGAGGATGCGCTTGACGACCTGCAGTCGATCGTCCGTGCAGTGCGTCAGCGCGCGGCCGTGCAGTGGCAGCGCCATGAGGCGCTGATCGAAGAACTGCTGGCGATCGGGAACTGAGCGGCTGTGCCGCCGGTCCGATAGCCTTCATTGACCTTCTGGATTACCTTGCCTAGTGCCCCCTCTGAAGCGCCGCCCATGACCGACTCCGAACGCGCCCCGTCCCTCGATCCCGTGCTTGTACGCATTCGCGGTCTGACCACGGTGCTCAATGGCAAGACGATCTTCGATGCGCTGGATCTCGACATCCCGCGCGGCAAGGTCACTGCGATCATGGGCCCGAGCGGCACCGGCAAGACCACCTTGCTCAAGCACATCACCGGGCAGATGCGCGGGGATGCGGGCGAAGTACGAGTGGACGGCCGAAACGTGCCGATGCTTTCGCGCGAGAAGTTGTTCGAGTTGCGCGAGCGCATCGGATATCTGTTCCAGAACTCGGCGCTGCTTACCGATTTCGATGTTTTCGAGAACGTCGCTTTTCCGCTGCGCCAGCATACGGAACTGCCGGAAGAACTGATTCGCAACATCGTGCTGACCAAGCTGCAGGCCGTTGGCTTGCGCGGCGCGGCTGGGCTGATGCCCAATGAGCTCTCAGGCGGCATGGCGCGTCGCGTGGCGTTGGCTCGCGCGATCGTGTTCGACCCGATGCTGATCCTGTACGACGAGCCCTTTGTCGGGCTGGACCCGATCGCCTTGAACCAGGTACTCAAGCTGATCCGCACGCTTAACGAAACGCTGGGTCTGACCAGCGTGCTGGTTGCCCACGAGCTCGAGGCGATCAAGCAAGTGGCCGATCACATCTATTTGATCGCCAACGGCAAGGTAGTGGCGCATGGCGATCCGAAGACCATCGCGCAGGACGGATCGCCCTGGACGCGCCAGTTCTTTGGCGGTGAAGCGGATGGCCCGGTGCCGTTCCAGTATCCGGCCGGCGATTATGCCGAGTCGCTCGGTTTTTCCGGAGGCAAGGCATGAGCGCGCAACCGATGCGCAATAACATCGTTTTGCGTTCGCTGGCGCAGATCGGTGCCTGCGGTTTGTTCCTGCTGCAGATCCTCGCGGCGATTCCGCGCAGCATGAGGCACAGTCGCGAGACCGTGCGCCAGCTTTGGTTCGTCGGCGCCATGAGCCTGACCATCATCATGGTGTGCGGCCTGTTCGTCGGCATGGTGCTGGCCTTGCAGCTCTACTATGTGCTGTCGATCTTCGGCGGCACCGCAGCGAGCGGCACGGTGGTGGCGCTGGCGATCTACCGCGAACTGGGACCGGTCGTGACCGCGCTGTTGTTTGCCGGCCGCGCGGGCACGTCCGTTACTGCGGAAATCGGCCTGATGCGCGCCACCGATCAGATCGCCGCGATGGAAATGATGGCGGTCGATCCGATCGCCTATGTGGCCGCACCGCGCTTTCTCGCCGGTCTGATCGCGATGCCTTTGTTGTGCTGCGTGTTCTGCGCGCTGGGCATTTTTGGCGGTCATCTGGTCGGTGTGACCTGGCTGGGCATCGACAATGGTACGTTCTGGTCGAACATGACCGCGACAGTCGAACTGGGCAAGGACGTGATCAATGGCGTGCTGTGGAAAAGCCTGGTCTTCGGCGCGGTGGTGTCGCTGATTGCGGTCTTCCAGGGCTATACCACGCCACCGACCAGCGAGGGCGTGGCCTATGCCACCACGCGGACGGTGGTGGCCTCGTCCATCGCCATCCTGGCGCTGGATTTCGTGCTCACCGCCTTCTTGATGTGATTCCCATGACCCCGACTTCTATTTGCTTTCACCTTCGCCTGAGGATCGTGCCGTGAGCCAGAGACCATCGTTCGCCATCGGCACGGGCTTGTTCATCGTGCTGGGTTTTGCCGCGCTCGCGTATCTGGCAACCCAGACTACGTCGGTGGCCAACACCCGCCAGGGCAACAGCTACACCGTCGATGCCCACTTCGCCAACATCGGTCAGCTCAAGGAGCGCGCGCCGGTGAAGATTGCCGGCGTCCGCGTGGGACAGGTGCAATCGATCGTGCTCGATCCGGTCAAGGAAGAGGCTGATGTCAAGCTGTCGATCGACAAGCGTTACGACAAGATTCCCGACGATTCGATCGCGACTATCTTCACCAGCGGCCTGCTTGGCGACCAATACGTCGGCATCCAGTACGGCTCGTCCAAGAAGACGGTGGCCGAGGGCGGTACGCTGGCGCTGACCCGCCCCGCGCAGCAGCTCGAGGAAATGCTCGGCAAGTTCTTTGGCGCTGGCGGTTCGGCCGACAACCTCGGCGGTACTTATACGGTCAAGGCACGCTTCACCAATGTGGGCTCGCTGTCGGTCGGCGCGCCAGTGAAGATGGCGGGCGTGGCGATCGGTACGGTGCAGTCCGTGCAGGCCGATCCGGTCAAGCTCGATGCCGCGGTGACCCTGGCTATCGACAAGCGTTACAACCAGATCCCGGACGATTCGGCGGGCGCGGTGTTCACCAGCGGTTTGATCGGCACCCAGTACGTTGCGATCCAGCCCGGCGGCTCGCCGGACATGCTCAAGGATGGCGATTCGCTGATCCTGACGCAGTCCGCGTTGCAGCTGGAAGACCTGATCGGCAAGTTCCTGGTCAACGGTTCGCCCGGCGACAAGAAGGATGGCGGCAGCCAGCAGCCGGCGGCCGCTACGTCCTCGGGCAAGCATTGAGTCGGGGCGCGATCGCCTCCATGTCGATTTTTCAAAGTCTTTTCCAGGAGCTTTCCATGTTGCGTAGATTGACTCTCGCTACCGCGATCGCGTTCGGCGGCCTCGCCGCCCTCCCGGTCCTCGCCCAGGACGCACCGGCCGCAGCCGCGGCGCAGCAGACACCTTCGCAGGTGGTGCAGGGTATTGCCGACCAGTTGGGCAAGGCCATCGAAGGCCATCAGAAGGAGCTTTCCAAGGACAAGGAAAAGCTCATCGCCATCATTGACGATACTTTCCTACCGCACTTCGACGTGGACTATGCCGCGATCCTGGTGCTCGGCTCGCATGCACGCGAAGCCTCGCCGGAGCAGCGTAGCCGTTTTGCCAAGGCGTTCTACGAGTCGATCACGCACCGTTATGCCGAAGGCCTGCTCAACTACACGCAGGGCCGCGTGAAGGTGCTCCCGTTCGCTGGCGATCTCGATCCCAAGCGTAGTGTGGTGCGTACGCAGGTGGTGATGGACGACGGCAAGACGGTATCGGTCGACTATGCCTTCCGCCGCACGGCCGACGGCAACTGGAAGGCCTACGACGTGATCATCGAAGGTATCTCCTACATTACCAATTACCGTAACCAGGTGGATGCCGAGATCAAGAAGGGCGGCCTGGACAACCTGATCAAGACGCTGGAGACGCAGGGCGCCAATGCCTTGCAGACCATCGAGCAAGACAGCAAGCAGTCCAAGTAATGCGCGCCACTGGCTTTCAGGTCGCTCAGAGCGCGCCCGACACAGTCAGCGTGTCGGGCGCCTTGACCTTCGCTACCGCGGCTGATGCGCTGACATCGATCCGCGCAGCGCTGCCTGGACGTCAGGTGCTGGATCTGGCCGGCGTCGAACATAGCGACAGTGCCGGCCTGGCCTGCGTGCTCGCCGTGTTGGCGCCAAACGAGGGCAAGGTGCGCGTGCGCAATTTACCGCCGAATATGCGCAAGCTCGCGCAAGTGTGCGAGGTTGAGGCATTGCTCGGTTAAATCGCGCCGGCTGAGTTGCCAAAGCTGGGTGAGGAAAACGAAAAAGCCGGCAGATTTAAGCTGCCGGCTTTTCTTGTTTACGTTGACGATGACAGCTCGCGTAGCGAGTGGCGCATCAGTTGTTCGCAGGCTTCTGTTCGTTTTTCCGCTCCCAATCATGCTGCTCCTTCAGCAATTCGTCGGGATCGAAGTTCTGATCCTTCTGACCCTGCATCTGCTCGATCACATCGTTGGGCGGATTGCCGTCGTAGATCTGATACAGGCGTTGCTGCCGATAGGCATCACGCAGGAACACGTAAGGGTCGTAGGCCGACTGCAGGAAGCTCTCCGCATCGATTGCGCGGGCGCGTAAGGTCACCAGATACAGCACCTGTGGCAGGTAATACTGGCCAGCCTTGAAGCTATGGTTGCGCGAGTAGTAGCTCAGGGGATCGAAGAAATAGCTGTCCACCGGCAGGCGCCAGACGTCGCGCACCGTGGTCGACCCGACGAAGGGCAGCACCAGGTAATCGCCTTCCGGCACGCCCCAGCGGGCCAGGGTGATACCGAAATCGGTCTCGTTGAGCGGGATGCCCATCTGGCTGGCCGGATCGAAGAAGCCGCCCACGCCGAGGGTCAGGTTGACCAGGAATCGTCCCGTACCCTGCGCTGCGCGTACGGGACGGGCCTGCAGCAGGTCGTTGGCGATGGTGATCGGCATCCGGATATTGGTATAGAAATCGCTGATCGAGCGCCGCACCGGCGGGTTGGTGATCTTGCGATAGCCCACTGCCACCGGACGTATGACTGCCTGGTCGATTTGATCGTTGAAGTGATAGGCCTTGCGGTTGAACTGCTCCAACGGGTCGTCGGTACGTGGCTTGGCGATGGTGCAGCCAGCCAGCAGCGCGACCGCCGCCAACGCGGCTACGCGTTTAAACAAAATGAAAGATGTCGGTAATGACATGGGGATGGCTTTCCGCAATAGCCGGGGGATGGGTATAAGTGTACTGCCTGGTTTTTTAATATGCATAGGCCTTCGATCCCCTTTCATCCCCCGTAGGATCCGTCCTGGACGAAGGCCGTTGTGAACCCGGTATGATAAGGGGTTGGCTCATTGCCAGCCAAGCGCCGGATCGCTACACTGGTCCGCGACTTAAGTAGCCTTTTTTTCTCAGGATTTCCTATGGCCCGTATCACCGTGGAAGACTGCCTCGAGGTGGTCGACAACCGTTTTGAGCTGGTGCTGATGGCGACCAAGCGCGCCCGCCAGCTCGCCAAGGGGGCCGAGCCGGCCGTCAACCCCGATCACGACAAGCCGACGGTGCTGGCGCTGCGCGAGATCGCCGACCGCCGCATCGATCAGGCCACCATCGACGAGATCGACAAGGCCGAGCGTGAGCGCGCCGAGCGCGAAGCCCTGGAATGGGCTGCTGCCGAGGTGGACGACGATCTCTCCAAGGGTGGAGACGACTGATGGACGGCGGTGCCTGTAGTCCCGGCGACTGGCGTGTCGGCTTGGCCGGCACCGTAGACGTCTGGCTGCGGCACCCCGTTATCTGCATGGAGGCGGCCGCCTGAGTGGGCGCCGATCGCATCGCATGACGGCGGCCAGTTCCGACACGGAATCGCCGACCCTGCCGCCGTATGTGCTGGCACTCAAGGAGCGCGTAGCCTACCTGCCCGAGGCGCAGGTCGAGCGGGTGCTTCGTGCCTATGAAGTTGGTGCGCGAGCGCACGAGGGCCAGACCCGCAAGAGCGGCGAGCCCTATATCACGCATCCGATCGCCGTCGCCGGCATCCTGGCGGAGCTTGGCCTGGATGCGGAAACCATCATTGCTGCGATCCTGCACGATACGCTCGAGGACACCCAGCTCAGCCGTACCGAGCTGACCGCCGAATTCGGCGAAACTGTCGCCGAACTGGTCGATGGCGTGACCAAGCTGGACAAGATGCGCTTCTCCAGCCGTCAGGAGGCCGACGCGGAGAGTTTCCGCAAAATGCTGCTGGCGATGGCGCGCGATATCCGCGTGATCCTGATCAAGCTGTCCGACCGGCTGCACAACATGCGCACCCTGGGCGCCAAGGATCCGGCATCGAGCCGACGCATCGCGCGCGAAACGCTTGAGATCTACGCGCCCATCGCGCAGCGCCTGGGTATGAACAAGTTCAAGGCCGAATTGCAGGATCTGGGCTTCCGCGCCCTGCATCCGGACCGTTACCGCGTGATCAGCGAACGCATTCGCGCTGCGCTGGGCAACCGACGCGAGGCGATGGGAAAGATCGAGTCCGCGTTGTCGGCACGGCTATCGTCGGAGCAGATTTCCGCTCGCGTCGTAGGGCGGATCAAGTCGCCGTGGAGCATCTATTCGAAGATGCGCGGCGAGCACAAGAGCTTCGCCCAGCTGATGGATGTATACGGCTTCCGTGTCGTGGTGGATAGTGCGATGAGCTGCTACATGGCACTCGGCGCGGTCCACTCGCTTTACAAGCCAGTCGATCGTCGCTTCAAGGATTTCATCGCGATCCCGAAGGCCAACGGCTACCAGTCGTTACATACGGTATTGCTCGGGCCGTTCGGTGCGCCGATCGAGGTGCAGATCCGTACCTCGGAGATGGATTCGGTGGCCGAACGCGGTGTCGCCGCGCACTGGGCATACAAGACCGATTCCGCACCAGCCAATAGTGCCCAGGCACGTGCACGCGAATGGCTATCCTCGTTGGCCGATAGTCAGGCGCACACCGCGTCTTCGGCGGAGTTCATCGAGAACGTCAAGATCGATCTCTTCCCCGATGAGGTCTATCTGTTCACGCCGCGCGGCGACATCCTGTCGCTGCCGCGCAATGCCACTGCGCTCGATTTCGCCTACGCCGTGCACACCGACGTGGGCGACCATGCCGTGGCGGCTCGCGTCGACAAGAAGTTGTTGCCGCTGCGTACACGGTTGGAGTCGGGCCAGCTGGTGGAGATCATCACCGCGCCCTCCGCGGTGCCTAATCCAGCCTGGCTGGAGTCGGTGGTGACCGGTAAGGCGCGCACCGCGATCCGGCAATATTTGAAGCATCTGCAACACGAGGATGCGGTCGATTTCGGCCATCGCATGCTCGATCGCGCGTTGGATGCGCTGGGTAGCAGTCTCGATGCCATTCCATCGAGCGTACTGGACAAATTCCTGGAAGCGTCCAAGTTCAAGCGGCTGGAAGAACTGCTTTCGGATATCGCGCTGGGCAACCGCATGCCGCACATCGTTGCCAACCAGCTGATGGAAGCGCGCGGCCGGCAGAAAGACGGTACCGCCCTGCAGTCGCCGCACACGATCGAGAAGATCCGTATCACCGGCGCGGAGCGTGGCGTGCTGAGTTTCGGCAACTGCTGCCATCCATTGCCGGGCGACGAGATCATCGGCTATCTGTCTTCCGGCAAGGGCATCGTCGTTCACCGCGTCGAATGTCCCAACGTGGTGGAGCTGCGCAAATCACCCGAGCGCTGTGTGGCGATCGAGTGGGATCGCGACGTGCAGGGCGATTACCGTGCCGAACTGCGCATCGAGGTCATCAACCGCCCCGGCGTGCTTGCCACAGTCGCTGCAGCCATCGCTGCGGCCGATTCGAATATCGAGAACGTGGAATACGTCGAGCGCGATGCCGCGGCCGCCACCTTGCTGTTCACTATCGAGGTGAAGAATCGCAAGCATCTGGCGGACGTGATTCGTCGCGTGCGGCGGACGGGCGTAGTAAGCGGGGCTTATCGGTATCCACTGTGATGACGGGTGAGCCCGGCGGCTGCGCCGCCTGTGAGGGCGCGCCTGCGGGCTGTGAGGAGTGAGGACAACAGGCTGCGCCTTGCGGCTATGGCTTTTGCTTTTTCCCTTTACTCTTTACCCTTTACGGCTCACGCAGTGAGCGACCCCACAGGAACCCTCCCATGCCCCGCATCATCGTCTCCTCTCCCAATGCGCCTGCCGCCATTGGCCCGTATTCGCAGGCCGTTCGTGCTGGCGACACGGTGTATTTTTCCGGCCAAATTCCGCTCGATCCGGCGACCGGCAACCTGGTCGAGGGCGATATCGCCGCGCAGACGCGGCGCGTGTTCGATAATTTGACGGCCGTGGCGGAAGCTGCGGGCGGTTCGCTGGCGAAATGCGTGCGCGTCGGCATTTACGTGACCGATCTGGCCAACTTCGCCACAGTCAATCAGGTGATGGCCGAATACTTCCAGGCACCGTATCCCGCGCGTTCGACGATCGAAGTGTCGGGCCTGCCGAAGGGTGCGCAGGTGGAAGTCGATGCCGTGATGGTGCTCGACTGAGCGATCGCGTCGACCGGGCCGGACGCTATCGCGGCTGACGCCGCTCCCATAGCGTCGCGCGCTCGGTTAGGCTTTTGGAGTCATGCCCGCTCACGTCGCGCCCACTACCGCAATCTCCGCACCCGGCGCTGCGCCACTGTCGACCTTGTCCGGCGTCGGTCCGGCGCTGGTGCAGACCCTGGCCCGGCTGGGTTTGGAGCGCGTGCAGGATCTATGGTTCCACTTGCCGCTGCGCTATGAGGATCGTACGCACCTCACGGCGATCGGCGATCTTCTCGTGGGCGATCGTGCGCAGACCGTGGGCTATGTCGATGCGGTGGAGCATACCTTCCGTGGTCGACCGCAACTCAAGGTTACTTTGCGCGACGAGGCGGACCATATCCTCGTACTGCGCTTCTTCCATTTTCATCGTGCCCAGGTGGAGCAACTCAAGCGCGGTACGCGGCTACTTTGCTACGGCGAAGTGCGCCGCGTCGGCTACAACCTGGAAATGATCCACCCGCAGTACCAGCGTATCGAAGGCGACGATGTCCCGGTACTCGAAGATCGCCTGAGCCCGGTGTATCCGACGACCGAAGGTCTCGGGCCGAAGCGTCTGGCCGGTGTGATAGGCAAGTCGCTGGCCTTGCTGCCGTCCACCGCCGAACTGGAGTTGATTCCGGCCGAGCTCTGCGCGAAGTATGGCCTGGGCTCGCTACGCGACGCCTTGTTGTTCGTGCACCGTCCGCCACCGGACGTCGCTGTAGCCGAGTTGATGGCGGGCCGGCACCCGGCACAACAGCGTTTGGCCTTTGAAGAGCTACTGACCCAGCACCTGAGCCTGAAGCGTATGCGCGCGGCCATGCGCAGCCGGCGTGCCCCCGTGCTGGCGGGGGAGGGCGAATTGCATCGGCGCTTGCTGGACACGTTGCCGTTTCGGCTGACCGGGGCGCAAACGCGTGTCGTGGATGAAGTCGCGGCGGATCTCGTCGTGGCCAAGCCGATGTTGCGACTGGTGCAGGGCGATGTCGGCTCGGGCAAGACCGTCGTGGCAGCGCTGGCAGCACTGGCTGCCGTGCAGGCCGGTTATCAGGTGGCGCTTATGGCGCCGACCGAACTGCTGGCGGAGCAGCATCTGCGCCTGTTCCGCTTGTGGTTGGAGCCGCTGGGCGTCGCCGTCGAATGGCTGGCCGGCAAAGTGCAGGGCACGGCGCGCAAGAAAGCCTTGCAGCGCGTGGCCGGCGGTGCGCCGATCGTGATCGGCACGCACGCCTTGATGCAAGAGGGCGTGGCGTTTGCGCGGCTCGGTCTGGTCATCGTCGATGAGCAGCATCGCTTCGGCGTTCATCAGCGTCTGGCTTTGCGCGACAAGGGCCTTGAAGGCGATCAGGTACCGCACCAGCTGGTGCTCACCGCGACGCCGATTCCGCGCACGCTGGCGATGAGCGCTTATGCCGATCTCGACGTTTCGTCGATCGACGAACTCCCGCCCGGCCGTACGCCGGTGCAGACGATTGCGATATCCAATGCGCGGCGTAGCGAAGTGATCGAGCGCATCCACGCGGCTTGTGGCGAGGGCCGGCAAGTATATTGGGTGTGCACCCTGATCGAAGAATCCGAACAGCTGCGTGCGCAGGCGGCGGAAGTCGCGCATGCCGAGTTGGCCGCCGCGCTGGAGGGCTTTCGTGTCGGGTTGATTCATGGCCGCATGAAGCCCAAGGAAAAGCAGGCTGTGATGGATGCCTTCAAGGCCGGCGAACTGGCGGTGCTGGTCGCCACCACAGTGATCGAAGTCGGCGTGGATGTGCCCAATGCCAGCCTGATGGTGATCGAGAACAGCGAGCGCCTGGGCCTGGCCCAGTTGCATCAGTTGCGCGGCCGGGTAGGGCGTGGCGCGGTGGCTTCCAACTGCGTGTTGCTGTATCAGCCGCCGCTGGGGCAACTGGCAAGGGAACGCTTGCAGGTGATGCGCGACACCAATGACGGGTTTCGTATTGCAGAGAAGGATCTGGAATTGCGCGGTCCTGGCGAAGTGCTGGGGACGCGGCAGACCGGCCAATTGAGTTTCCGTATCGCCGATCTCGCGCGTGACGCGCATCTCCTGCCGGCGGTGCAGGCGATCGGCGAGCGCATGTTGAAGGAGCACCTGCAGCGGTCGGAGCAGTTGATCGAGCGTTGGGTCGGTGGGGCTGCGCGGTATGCGCATGCGTGATTGAAGAGCCCCCCTCACCCCGACCCTCTCCCCCGGCAAAGCCAGGGGAGAGGGAGCTTGGCCGCGGCGAGCTTCAGCACTTCGCATTTGCGTAACTTGCTCTCTCTCCCCGGCTTTGCCGGGGAGAGCAACTGTCTTGCATAGGCGAGCTCTTGCGGGAAGCTACGGGCTCTTTGTCAGCCTTGAAAACGGAGGCAAGTACTTACCTCGCGTCGACCGTCCGCTGTAAACAAGGGAGGGAGCAAGCTACGCAAGCGCGAAACACTGAGGTTCGCCGCAATCGGCTCCCTCTCCCCGGCTTTGCCGGGGAGAGGGTTGGGGTGAGGGGGAGTTCGCGATGCGCAAGCGAGCAGTCGTTCCACGCTCCAGTTAATCTATTCAACTACTCAAAGAACAAGCCAACCTGAGCATGACCCAGCCGCAACTCCTGATCGACACCGACCCCGGCGTAGACGACGCCCTGGCCATCTTGATGGCTCACGCCCATGCCGAGGTGCTGGGTCTGAGCGTCGCCGCCGGCAACGTCGGCCTGGCGCATACGGTCCGCAATGCGCGCACCCTGGTGGATCTGGTGGGCGGTGCGTTTCCGGTCTTTGCCGGATGCCCGACGCCACTGGTTCGGCGACCCGAGGAAGACGCCGCCTTTGTCCATGGCATGGACGGGTTCGGCGATGTCGGCTTTGCCGAGCCGAAGGTTGCCGCCGCGACCGAATCGGCTGCCCTGGCCCTGATACGACTGACCCGTGAGCATCCGGACCTGACCCTTGTCGCCCTGGCGCCGCTGACCAATCTGGCGCTGGCGGTACGGCTCGATCCGAGCCTGCCCGAGCGGGTCAAGCGGCTGGTGATTATGGGAGGAGCGGTCACCGGACATGGCAATACCGGCGTGGTGCCGGCGGAATTCAATGTGGGCTTCGATCCCGAAGCGGCGCATGTGGTATTCGAGGCCTTCCCGTTCTTCGAGCTGGTCGACTGGGAGGCCACTCTGCGGCATGCCTTCGACGAAACCGAATTCGACGGCTGGCTGGCTCGGGGAGATCATCGCGCCCGGTTCTTCGGCCGGGTGTTCGGTACGGCCCGTGCCTTCAATCGCAAGCGCGAGCGCCGTGGCATCATTGCCGCCGATGCGCTGGCGATGGCGGTAGCCATCGATCCTTCCATCGTGACCCGGGCGGAGGACCGCCATGTGGCAGTGGAACTGGACGGCCGTCTCACCCGCGGCGCGACCGTCGTCGACTGGTCGCAGCGGCTGGGCAGCCAAGCCAATGCACGCATCGTGCTGGAGATAGATCAGGCGCGATTTGGCGCCATGGTGCGAACGGCGCTGGGCAGCGCCTGATCGGCAGTGTAGGCGATCATTGGCGCCCTCCCCCTATTCGCAGGGAAGGGCTTTGGGCGCGTGGGGGCGCATGTAAGTACAGATAACCCCACGGATCTTGCGCAAAAATTCACCACTCGGTACACTACCGCTCTTTTCACCCACCGCTTTTGCAGAGTTCTAGCCATGAAGCCCGATATCCATCCGAATTACCGGCAGGTGGTGTTCCAGGATCTGTCGTCCGATTTCGCGTTCCTGACGCGCTCGACGATCGCTGCCAAGGAAACCATCAAGTGGGAAGACGGTAACGAGTACCCGCTGATCAAGGTGGATATCTCGAGCCATTCCCACCCGTTCTATACCGGCAAGCAGAAGTCGATCGACCAGGGCGGTCGCGTCGACAAGTTCCGCCGCCGTTATGCGGGTAGCGCGAAGTAAGTTGCTGGGCACCGGTAGCGCTCTCGAGGCGACCGGGGCAAAGATGCAAAAACGCGGGGCGAGCTGCTGGCTCGCCCCGTGTTTTTTTGCGTTCTGCGCTTGAACCATCCGCTATCGAATGTTGCACCGCATGGTGCGATAATAGGAAGGTTGTATCGCCCCGCTCCCCACTGTGGCGATGCTCCTCACCCCGTCGCCGGCGCCCAGGGGCAGCCGGCGGTGACGACATTCGTGTAAGGAGGTTTTCGTGTCCGATTCCAAGATCGTCAAGCTGGTGGACGAATCCAACCAGCGCAGCAGCGAACTGACCTTGCTGAGCGGCACGCTCGGCCCGGCATGCATCGACATCGGTACGCTGTACAAGGACACGGGCCACTTCACCTACGACCCGGGTTACGGC
>NZ_DATCRY010000299.1:0-2682 GCF_036568765.1 Dyella sp.
GGCAAGCCGCAGCCCGAATCCCTGCTCGATGCGCTGTTGCGCCTGAAGGAGCAGGGCGTCTCTGCCGAGGAGTTGATCGATTGGTTGCAACGCCTGCATGTCGAGCCGGTATTCACCGCGCATCCCACCGAGGCAGTACGCCGTTCGTTGCTGGAGAAAGAGCAATCCATCGTGCGCGCGCTGGTCGATAACTTCGATCCGACGCGTACACCGCAAGAACGCAAGGAAGACGACGACCGCATTTTCATGGCGCTCAATTCGGCTTGGCAGACGGCAGAGGCCTCGCCGCTGCGGCCAACGGTACAGGACGAACATCACCACGTAGGTTTTTACCTGGCCAACCCGATTTATCGCATCGTGCCGGCCCTGTACGAATCGCTGGCCGAAGCGATGCAGTCGGTGTATGGCGTCGCCGTGCCGTTGCCGCGCCTGCTCAGCTTCGCCACCTGGGTCGGCGGCGACATGGACGGCAATCCCAATGTCGGCGCCGACACCATCGCCGCCAGCTTGTCGACTCAGCGCGCGCATGTGCTGGAACATTACATTGCCGATATCGCCGGGCTGGCGCGTCTGCTCAGCCAGACCGAAGGGCGCGTCGCCGTCGATACCGGCCTGGCCGCCAGGCTGGACGATTATCGCCAGCGCTTCCCCGAGGCCGCCGCGCAGGTTCGTCCGCGTCATGCGGACATGCCGTATCGCACCTTGTTGACGGTGGTCGAGGCGCGGTTGCGTGCCACTCTCGACGATCAGCACAAGGAAGGCTATACCTGCGCTAAGGAATTGCTCGACGATCTGCACCTGATCCGTGACAGCCTGATCGATCATCATGGCTTGCACGCCGGAGCTTACGCGGTGCAGCGATTGATCTGGCGTGTGCGCAGTTTCGGTTTTCACCTTGCGCGGCTGGACGTACGGCAGGATTCGCGCGTGCACGACGAAGCGCTGGCAGCCTTGCTGGGCGACCCCGATTGGCTGGAGCGCGGCGAATCCGAGCGGGTCGGTGCGCTGCGCGACTATGCCGGTGGCGCCAGTCGTTTCGGCGATTGCGACGATGCGCAGGCCGCTGCATTACGCGCGGTATTTGCCACATTGCGCGATGCGCGCGGGCGCTATGGTGCCGAAGCGGTCGGGCTTTACATTATCAGCATGGCGCGATCGGCGGCCGATGTGCTGGCCGTGATGGCGCTGGCGCGCTATGGCGGTCTGGTCGTCGATGGGGAGGTGCCACTGGACATCGCACCCTTGTTCGAAACCGTGGACGATTTGAAGAATGCGCCGGCCACGGTACAGGCACTGCTCGACGACGCCTTGTATCGCCGTCACCTGTCCGCGCGTGGCGATCGGCAGTGGGTCATGCTGGGTTATTCCGACAGCGGCAAGGACGGTGGAACGCTGGCCTCGCGCTGGGGCTTGCAGCGCGCGCAGGTGGAGCTGTTGCAAGTGGCCGCCAAGGCCGGAGTGCAACTGGCGTTCTTCCACGGTCGTGGCGGTTCGGCCAGCCGCGGAGGTGCGCGCATTGCGCCGGCCTTGATGTCCTCGCCACGTGGGTCGGTCAACGGTGTATTGCGTGTGACCGAGCAGGGCGAAGTCATTCATCGCAAGTACGGTATCCGCGCGTTGGCGCTACGCAATCTGGAACAGACCGTCAGCGCCACGTTGCGTGCCAGTTTGCGTCCGCGCGACACCGAGCCGCGCGAAGCCGCCTGGCGCGAACGGATGGACCGCCTGGGCAGGGACAGTCGCGAAACCTATCGGGCACTCGTCGACCGCGACGATTTCATTGCCTATTTCCGTTCGGCCACGCCGATCGACGTGATCGAACGGATGACCCTGGGTTCACGCCCGTCGCGGCGACGGAGCATGCGCGGTGTGCAAGACCTGCGTGCTATTCCCTGGGTGTTTGCCTGGACACAAACGCGTTCGATCATCACCGGCTGGTATGGGCTCGGTTCGGCGCTGGAAGCATCGGCGCGCGAAGACGGCCCAGCATTGCTGGAAGAAATGGCGACCGATTGGCCGTTCTTCGCCAATATGCTCGATGACGTGGAGATGGTGCTGGCCAAATGCGACCTGGATATTGCCGAGGCGTTCTCGCGTTTGTCCGGCCCCTTGCACGAGAGTTATTTCACGCTCATCCGCACTGAGTTCGAGCTGACGCGGGACTGGGTGTTGAGACTCAAGGGGGCGACGGAGTTGCTGCAGCGTGAGCCGCGATTGGCTATCTCCATTCGCTTGCGCAATCCGTATGTGGATCCGATGAGTCTCTTGCAGGTCGATCTGCTCAAGCGCTGGCGCGAAGGCGGCGAGAGCGACGATGGCTTGTTGACGGCGCTGGTGGCTTGCGTGAACGGTGTTGCGCAAGGGTTGCAGAATACGGGTTAAGAGCCCCCCTCACCCCAACCCTCTCCCCCGGCGAAGTGTATGGACCGGGGACATGGGTAACAGGTGTTCGGAGACATAGGTAACAGGTTAGTCGATGGATACGTGGTCTGTCAGGTCGATTTGGCGGATGGGTTGATGGCAGAAGAAAACGTTAAACATCCCGTCCTGCTCAGGGGCGGGTTGAAGGAGGATGGGCAGGCCCGTGAGCGCTTTGGAAATGCGGTAAACGCGGCCACGAAAGGCGATGCGTCCGTCGCTGTCGACCTTACGCACCAGGGAACCGGCAGGATATTCAATGGG
>NZ_DATCRY010000300.1:0-3591 GCF_036568765.1 Dyella sp.
AACCGCCGAGCAGGTTGGCGTATTCGTTCGATTTGAAATCGGACAGGCGCACGATCACCGGTTTCGGGTACACCGACGCGGCGATCGTGGCGATGCCTTCGGCCAGGCGATCGACATAGAAGCTCACCGGATCGGCGTAGCCGGCAATACGCTCGTCGATCTTCGCCTTGGTGGCGGCGTCCTGCTTGGCGTATTCCAGCAAGGCCTTCGGATGCACACCGATATGACTGGCGATGATCATTTCCAGTCGCGCCAGGCCGATGCCTTCGTTCGGCAGCATGGCGAAGTCGAAGGCGCGCTCGGGGTTGGCCACGTTCATCATGATCTTCAGTGGCGCCTCGGGCATATCGCCCAGATCCGCGGTGACGCGGTCGAACTTCAGCTTGCCTTCGTAGATGTAACCGGTATCGCCTTCGGCGCAGGACACGGTGATGTCCTTGCCATCGGGAATCGTCTCCAGCGCATTGCCGGTACCGACCACGGCCGGCACGCCGAGCTCACGTGCGATGATCGCCGCGTGGCAGGTGCGACCGCCGCGGTTGGTGATGATCGCCGAGGCGCGCTTCATCACCGGCTCCCAATCGGGATCGGTCATGTCGGCGATCAGCACGTCGCCAGGCTGCACCTTGTTCATATCGTCCAGGTTGCGCACCACGCGCGCCTTGCCGGCACCGATCTTCTGGCCGATAGCGCGGCCTTCGGCCAGCACCTTGCCTTTTTCATTGAGATGGAAGCGCTCGAGCTGGGTAGCGTGCGCGCGCGATTTCACCGTCTCCGGACGGGCCTGCACGATGTAGAGCTTGCCGGTGTTGCCATCCTTCGCCCATTCGATATCCATCGGGCGGCCGTAGTGCTGCTCGATGACCAGCGCCTGGCGCGCAAGCTCCTCCACATCGGCATCGACGATGCAGAATTTGGTGCGCAACTCGGCGGGAGTGTTCTCGGTCTTGACGCGTTCGCCAGGCTGGTTCGAATAGACCATGCGTAGCTGCTTGGCGCCCAGGTTACGGCGCAGCACCGCCGGTTTGCCTTGCTTGAGCGTGGGCTTGAAGACATAGAACTCGTCCGGATTGACGGCGCCTTGCACCACCATTTCACCCAGGCCATAGCTGCCGGTGACGAAGACCACATCGCGGAAGCCCGACTCGGTGTCCAGGGTAAAGAGCACGCCCGATGCGCCGATGTCCGAGCGAACCATCAACTGCACGCCAGCGGAAAGGAACACGTCTTCGTGCTTGAAGCCTTGGTGTACGCGGTAGGCGATGGCGCGATCGTTATAAAGCGAGGCAAAGACTTCCTTGACCTTGTGCAGCACGTCCTCGATGCCGACGACATTGAGGAAGGTCTCCTGCTGGCCGGCGAACGAGGCGTCGGGCAGGTCTTCGGCCGTGGCCGAGGAGCGTACGGCGACGGCGATGTCGTCTGCACCGGCATCCTTGCAGAGCTTGGCGTAGGCATCGCGGATGGCCTGGTCCAGGTCGGACGGCAGCGGCGTTTCGGTCACCCATTCGCGGATTTCCTTGCCTGCGGTGACCAGGGCCTGGACATCGTCGACATCCAGCTTGCTCAGCCGCTCCTGGATGCGCTTGGCGACGCCGCTCTTTTCCAGATACTGCTGGAAAGCGCTGGCGGTGGTGGCGAAACCGCCCGGCACCGAAACGCCGAGCTTGGCCAGGTTGCCGATCATCTCGCCGAGCGACGCGTTCTTGCCACCGACCTTGGCCAGGTCGGTCATGCGCAGCGTGTCGAGCCAAAGCACCAAATCGTTCAAGGGACTCTCCAAGAGCTCTGAATGGGTAAGCGGGTGGTGCGGTCCGCGCCGCCAGGCAAAATAGGGGCCGCAAAGAACTGGTATTGTCCGCTGTCAATGGTGCGCGGCACAAGAAGACCAGTCGCGGGCCAACTCGCTATCGATGCAATACCAGTCAGGTAAAAGTCAAGCAGAGACTTAGGCTGCGGCCATGCGCTAAGGTTCCTGCCAAGACCGCTCCATCATTGAAGGATGCCCATGCAGCGAACTGTTTTTTTCATCTCCGACTCCACTGGTATTACCGCGGAGACGATCGGCAACAGTATCCTGGCGCAGTTCGAAGGCGTTCAGTTCGACAAGCACCGTCTTCCCTTCATTGACGACGCGCACAAAGCCGAGGCCGCCGCTCTCAGGATCAAGACGCGCTACGCCCAGACGGGCGAGAAGCCGATCGTGGTCAATACCATGGCCGATCGTTCGTTATGCGATATCGTGGCCACCAGTGGGGCCTTGATGCTGGACGTGTTCGCCCCATTTATCGGCCCGCTGGAAGACGAGCTGGGCGCCAAGCGCTCCGGTGCGGTCAACCGCTCGCACGGTCTGGTGGATTTCGAGAAGTACGAAGCGCGCATCAACGCGACTAACTACGCGCTCTCGCACGATGATGGCATCGACGTGGATTACGGCCACGCCGATCTGATCCTGATTGGCGTGTCGCGGTCGGGCAAGACGCCCACCTGTCTGTATATGGCCTTGCATTATGGTGTCAGTGCCGCCAATTACCCTCTGACCGACGACGACCTGGACAAGCTCGAACTGCCCGCTCGGCTGCGCCCCTATAAGGATCGCCTGTTCGGGCTTACCATCGATCCGCAGCGGTTGGCGCAGATTCGCGAGCAGCGGCGCGCCAATAGCCGTTATGCGACGATCCAGCAATGCAGGTGGGAATTGGAGCAGGCGGAAAAGCTGATGCGGCGGGAAGGGATCCCGAGCCTCAATACGACGCATGTCTCCATCGAAGAAATCGCCAGCAAGATTTTCGACCGCTTCGGTATCGAGCGGACCATGTTCTGACAGATACGCTTTTTCAGCAGGAGTACAAAGCCGCCCATGAGTGTCGTACTGGATAGCCGTAACGCGTTGTTGCCAGGCCGCTTCGGTTTCCTGATGGGGCTGTATGCCGAGAACTATCACCGCTTGGCTCGGCTGTTCGCGCCGCATAAGCTGAGTCCGGGGCGCTATGTATCGAGCGTGGATGACGGCCTCGACGTGCACCTGCATATCCAGGAATGCCACCCGTACACGTTGGAGTTGGAGCTCACCTACGACTTCATCGATCAGCAGACAGGCCAGCCGTCGCCATCGGCGCAGTTACGCATGTATACCGATGCGCATGTGGCCGAAGCGCTGCATTGCCATCCTGGCCGCCACCTGTGGCAGGTGCTTGGGCCGTTTGCGCCCGCGCATACGGTGTTGCAGCACCGGCTGCGTATGAACGGATTCCTGTCGCGCTGGTTGGAATATTTGGCCGAGCAGGGGCATTCGATCGGTACGCTGGAGCGCGTCGAGGATCGCGACAGGCAGCAAACCCCTGCATAACGATCCCCCGCCACGTCGATACAAATGACAGGCAACAAAAAACCCGCACAAGGCGGGCTTCTCGTATAAGTGGCGGAGCGGACGGGACTCGAACCCGCGACCTCCGGCGTGACAGGCCAGCATTCTAACCGACTGAACTACCGCTCCGCGTTTTTCCAGCTACTGTGGCTCCAACTTGGCGTCCCCACGGGGATTCGAACCCCGGTCGCCACCGTGAAAGGGTGATGTCCTAGGCCTCTAGA
>NZ_DATCRY010000301.1:0-11065 GCF_036568765.1 Dyella sp.
ACCTACAACACCCCGCCGACACCGAACACCATCACCTTGAATGGCTCGCTGGGCATCTGCAGCGTTTCCGGCACGCTGACCACCAACCCGTCGTTCTCGATCGTCAGCCCCTGATGATCCGTGGTCGTTCTTTGCTCGTGAACGGCTAGATGCAGTCAGGCGTGCGGCCAGCCATTCGGCTGCCGCACGCTGTTTCAACGATTTTTGTCTATTTCCGCGAACCGCATATGTGAGAGCGTCGACATGAAGAAAAGCAAAGTTGTTGCCCCAACCCATGCCAAGGTCCTGATCAGCACTGCGCTGGCGGCTGGGCTGTTGATGGCTTTCGGTATGCCGCGTCAGGCACATGCCGCTGCGTTTCAACTGCCGGTGACCAATGCCGCAGGTTATGGTCGTGCTTTCGCAGGCGGTTCGCTATGGCAGAACGATCCTTCGGCTGCCTACAACAACCCTGCCGCGATGGCATGGTTGACGGGGCCGGTGATGCAGGGTTCATGGATCGGTATCGACATTAGTGCGCAGTATCACGGAAGTACCACGGACGCATATGGTCGCGATATCCCCGGCAACACGCCCAATGCGGGGCATCGCCTTATTAACGATGGTTCGGCGTTCTACGCGATGCCGGTGTCGGATCGCTTTGCCTTCGGTTTCGGTATCGACGTGCCGTATGGCCTGCTGACCAAGTACGACTCCCAATGGCGCGGCGCTCAATGGGGCACCATGACATCGCTCAAGTCATTCGGTCTTAGTCTGGCTGGCAGCTACAAGGTGAGCGACAACTTTTCTCTGGGCTTCGGCGTGATTGCGCAGCGTACGCGCGCGCAGCTCAATAACGGTATCGACGTTGGCAGCGCAGCGGGGCTTGCTCTGCAAAGTCCGCTGCCAAGCCTTCCGGAGAATGTCGCGCAGATCAATGTGCGTGTGCATGACTGGTCGCAGGGGTATTTCCTGGGTGCGGAATTCAAGCCTAGCGACAACGACTCGTTGGGTATCAGTTACCACTCGCGCGTTGGCAATCGCCTGAAGGGTGAGTACAGGATGTACTACCCGAACGACGGAAAGACGGTCAGTCAAGACGGATTTCCGGTGACGGTCTCTGTCAAATCGTTGATCTCGCTTATTCCTATTCTCAATCAGCTCAACGCTGCCAATCCACAGCTGCAACTGCCGGAGCTGGATCCCGATGGCGGCCCGGCATCGGCCAACCTGGACCTGCCCGGCTTCGTCAACATCGACTATCTGCACAAGTTCAGTGACCGCTTCACGCTGGGCGCATCGGCGGTATGGACGAACTGGTCCAAGTTTCAGAATTTGATCCTGGTATCTGACGGCACGCAGCTCGTGACCTTGCCGCAGGACTATAAGAACTCATGGACGTTGAGTATCGGCGGTGATTACCAGATCAACGATCAGTGGGTGTTGCGCGGCGGCTTTGCCTGGGATCAGACGCCGACCACGGATACGACACGCGACCCGCGCGTGCCTGACAACGATCGCAAGATCGTCAGTATCGGCGTGGGCTACAAGCCGACCGAACATTTCACCATCGACGCGGCGTATTCGCATCAGTTCCTCAGCGATCCGCGTATCAACAACACAGCCCCGCTGGCGCTCGGCGGTGGCACGATGAACGGCTCGTTCTCCGACGCGGGCAATGTGGCGTCGTTGACCGCAACCTATCAGTTCTGACGGCGCGCCGATCCCTCCCTAGGCGTGTCTGGAAAGTGGTGCGGAATGGACTCCGCCCCATTTTCCGCTTCCTTATCTTAGGAGAAACAACATGAAGCCTTTGCTGTCGTGGAGCGTCGTTGCGGGACTGTTGATCTATGTCGCCAACGCATGGGCCGCTAATGACACGCCGGTCGGCACCTGGAAGCAGGTCGACGATGTCACCGGGAAGCAGAAGTCGGTAATCGAAATCACCGATGACGGCGGCAAGTTGCAGGGCAAGGTATTGCAGGTGATGAATCTTTCACCGGAGGAAATCGCCAAGGGCGGTCAGCATCCGGTGTGCGTCAAATGCGACGGCAGCCGCAAAGACCAACCGATCGAGGGCATGACCATCCTTTGGGACGTCAGCAAAGATGGCGACGTTTGGGATGGCGGTAAGATTGTCGACCCGAAGACCGGCAAGGTCTACAAGGTCAAGCTCACGCTGACCGACGGCGGTCGGAAACTCGATGTGCATGGCTACATCGGTTTCTCGCTGATCGGACGGAGCCAGGTTTGGGAGCGCCAGAACTAGGCGTTTTCAAGCGAGCCTCCCTTCAAGCGACGACCTGTTTTTTTGTTGGAACGGCTTCAGGGAACGTCTAAAAACCTCTCCATCGCCCGAATATAGCGAAAGCGGATCCTATCGTTGTGGGAGCGACTTCAGTCGCGACAAGGACTTGCGGTGAGGCACGATTGTCGCGACTAAAGTCGCTCCCACAGAAAGCAAGTTTTTCGAGGTTCCCTTCAGTCGCGACTGTCCAGGGCGTGGCATAGCCTGTCGCGGCTGAAGCTGCTCCTATACGCAAGATAGCCACGCTTTCAGGGGATGGACGTGTCAGGCCATCAACCGCTGAGGTTCCTGCAGGAAGTTCCCCTGTACGAAATCCACGCCACAGGCGAATAGCAGCGACGTGCTGGCAGCGTCCTCGACCCATTCGGCAATGGTCTGGCGCTTCATTTCCCCGGCCTGGCGGCACAGTTCGGCGATGCGCTTCTGGTTCTCCGGGTGCTGCGGCAGGTCGGCCATGTAGCTGCGGTCGAGCTTGAGGTAGTCGGCATCGATATGCGTCAGCAACTGGAACGAGTTCAGTCCCGAACCGAACTGCTCCAGCGCGAAACGGCCGCCGATCTTCTTCCAGGCGCTGACGAATTCCTGCGCGGGTCGCAGCGAGGTGATCACCTTGCTCTCGGTCATCTCCAGCACGATGGTACCGTGCTTGAGCGCGGCCTGTTTCATCCGGTCGGCCAGCCACGGGATTAGCTGGGTATCGTTGAGCGAGTTGGAAGTGAGCTTGACGAAGAAGGTCGAGGGCGTGCCGAAGCGTTCGCGTTGCCGCAGCAGTTCGATCGCATGCGATAGCACCCAGCGGTCGATCGCCGGGGTGAGGTTGTGCTTCTCGGCGATGGGCAGGAAGAAGCCGGGCAGCACTTCGCCTTGCGGGCCATTGAGCCGCAGCAGGATCTCGGAGAACTCGCCCTCGGCATCCTGCAGGCTGATCACCTGCTGGTGATAGAGCACGAAATCGTTCTGTGCCAGCGCCTGCTTGAGCAGGTTCAGCCAATAGCGTTCGCGTTCGGCATCGGCCTTTTCGCGGGCGGCCGGATCGTGCAGGTCGCTGCGATTGCCGCCCTGGCTTTGCGCGTTGCGAAGCGCCTGATTGGCCTGGTCGAGCAGCAGTTCGGTATTGGCGTTCTTTTCGCTGAGCAAGCTGCCGCCAATGCTTACGGCGACCGTCAGCGAGCGGGCACCCACGTCGAAGATCTCGCCCGCGATGCTCGTTTGCAGCGACTCGATCCACTGCTTGATGCTTTCGTCGTTACGCGAATGCAGCATCACGCCGATCATGTGTTCGCCGAGCAGACCGGCCGTGTCGTCCGGGCCAAGCAAGGATTCGACCTTGGTCGCGAACGCGGCCAGGAGTTCATCGGCCTTGCCCAAGCCGACACCGCTGACCACGGATTGCCAGTTGTCCGGTTCGATCAGCAGCAGGGCCTGCCCCATATTGCCTTCGGTGGCGGCGGCGACCGCCTGGTCGATGGTTTCGAGCATGCGTGCGCGATTGAACAGTCCAGTGACCGGATCGCGCTGCAATTGCTCGATCACGCCTGGGTCGACCTTCTGCCGGCGGAACACGACCTGCAGGCAGGGCTCGCCCTCGAACGTGGCATGAGCGAATTCGACATTGGCCTTGAAGGCACTTGCATCGGCGCGACGCGCCTGCACCTCCAGGCGACCGGGTATTTTTTCTCCACGCGACAACGCCTTGAGCGTGCTCTTGAACTCTTCGGCGTCGCTGGGGCCAATCATGTCCAGCACGGGCAAGCCCAGCAATTCATCGAAATCGGTGTAGCCGAAGGTTTCCAGGTAGGCCTGATTCGCGCGCACGTGCATGCCTTCATGAACATAGGCAATGGCATCGGTGGAGGAGTCGAGCAGTGCATCGCAACGGCGCTCGGTTTCGCGCAGGGCCGCTTCCAGGCGACGCAGTTGGCGGCGTGTGTTGAGCGATTCGAAATCGCGCTGCACGACGGCCAGCAATTGGCGCGGCTGGGAGCGCAGTGCGATGCCGCGTACTCCATTGACGAACATGTCCGTGGCCGCATCGTTGTCCAACTGGCTGACCAGGGCGATCAGCGACACATCGCGTCCATGGCCATCCAGCAGGCGCGTAATTTCGCGTAGCTCCAGGCTGCCGATTTCAGGATCGAACATCACCAGGTCCGGGCCCAGCTCGTCCAGCGCGGCCTGCATCTGGGCACTGTCGGTGGCGCGCGCCGGTCGTACGGCAATACCGTTATTGCGCAGCAGACTGATGATCTGCTCGGCGTCCTCGACGGATTTTTCGATGAAAAGAATCTTGATTACCAGGTCTGTTTTCGTCGACACGTCGAACGATCCTTGGATTTCACCGAAAGCGCTTGAGCCTGGGACACGTCGCGTCCGGCGGCCCGAAAAAGGGTTTTAACGGATTACTGCGACGACTGCCAGCGTTCTCTTGTATGAGGGTGGCCTCATATGGGGCGCTTGGACCCGTCGCCGCCGACTTCGCGCACCAGCGTGGGGACCAGGTAACCCGGCAAGCGCTGGCGGACGGCTTCGATCAACGCGCGGGCGTGCTCGTCGCTGACTTCGAAGTGTGCCGCGCCCTGGACCCGATCGAGCTGATGCAGGTAATAAGGCAGCACGCCGGCGGCGAACAGTCGCTCGGAGAGCGCAGTCAACGCATCGGCATCGTCGTTGATGCCGCGCAAGAGGACGGCCTGGTTGAGTACTGTGGCGCCCGCCTCGCGCAGCGCGGCGCAGGCGCGATCCACGGCGGTATCGAACTCGTTCGCGTGATTGGCATGCAGGACGACCACTTTCTGCTGCGGCAGGTCGGCCAGCCATTGCACGAAGGCATCGTCGATGCGCTCGGGGAGCACGACCGGCAGTCGGGTATGAATGCGCAGCCGGGTGACCGAAGGGATCTGGGTCAGGCCATGGCTCAGCTCGGCCAGCTTGGGTGTTGTCAGGGACAGCGGGTCGCCACCGGACAGGATCAGCTCGCGGATGCTCGGGTCCTGCCGGACATGGTCCAGCGCCTGGCGCCACTGCCCGGCTGCGGCGATTTCCTCGCCGTAAGGGAAATGTCGGCGGAAGCAGTAGCGGCAATTGATTGCGCAGCTGCCGCTGGCGATCAGCAATGCGCGGCCCTGGTATTTATGCAGCACACCCTTGGCGGCACGGGCGTTCATATCGCCTACCGCGTCCAGCGCGTAGCCCGGCATGGTTTCCATTTCGGCCAATTGCGGCAGGACTTGCCGGAGCAGAGGGTCTTGCGCATCGCCATGACGCATGCGGCCGACAAAGCCGCGGGGAACCCGCAATGCGAACCCCGCATCGCCTGGCGGCAGCCGCTCGGCGAGATGCTCCAGCCCGACCAGGCGCAGCAGTTCGGCGGCGTCCGTCACCGACTCGCGCCAAAGCTGGCGCCAGTCGGCGATAGGCTGGGGCGCGGCCGGTGTTATGCGGGCGCCGGGGCTTGCGGTTATCATAGGTGGCCCTGTGCGGGCCTTCCGGCCCGTTCGAACCGGTATTTTAACCGCTTACAACGTTCCTGGCGCGGCGCGATGTGCCAGGACAGGTAAAGAACACACTTTTTTCCTTTGGAGTTCAGCGCAAATGGCGAGCTACGACCTCAACGGCGTAAAAACGGGCTTGAAGATCCTGGTGGACAACGACCCGTATGTGATCACCGACGCCGAGTTCGTCAAGCCGGGCAAGGGCCAGGCCTTCACCCGCATCAAGATCCGTAATCTGGTCAACGGTCGCACGACCGAAAAGACCCTCAAGTCCAGCGACAAGGTCGATGGCGCCGAAGTGGTCGATGCCGATATGACCTTCTCCTACAAGGACGGCGACCAGTGGGTGTTCTCCGATCAGGATTACAACGAGCACCGTGCCAATGAAGCCGGCGTGGGCGATGCGTCCAAGTGGCTGATGGGCACCGAAGAGTGCGTGGTGACCTCCTGGACCAAGGCCGATGGCAGCACGCAGATCATCGCCGTGCAGGCGCCGAACTTCGTCGAGTTGAAGATCGTCGAGACCGACCCGGGTGTCCGTGGCGACACCTCCGGTGGCGGTGGCAAGCCGGCCAAGCTGGAATCCGGCGCCGTGGTCCGCGTGCCGCTGTTCGTGGGGCAGGACGAAGTGATCAAGGTCGATACGCGTTCGGGCGAGTACGTCAGCCGCGTGAAGTGATCGCAGGCGAACCTCGAAAGGGGCACGCCCTGGGATTCTGTGATGCGGGCAACGCGAAGTGCGAGATGTACTTCACCGGATCCGACTGAGAGACCCAAGCTAAACGGGGCGGCACCGCAAGGTGTTCCGCCCCGATTTTTAACCCAAGGCCATGAGACTTATGACGATTCCCCAACCGCAAGCCGTCGACCTGTCCATCGAAGCGCGCTGGGTCGTACCGGTCGAGCCGCATGGCACGGTGCTCGAAGATCACGCCGTAGTGATCGATGGCGATCGGATCGTGGCGTTGCTGCCGATTACCCAGGCACGCCAGGCCTATGCGCCGCGCGAGCGGGTCGAATTGAGCGAGCACGCTCTTATCCCCGGCCTGATCAATGTCCATACGCACAACCCGATGACCTTGCTGCGCGGACTGGCTGACGACCTGCCGCTGATGGTCTGGTTGCAGCAGCACATCTGGCCGGCCGAGGCCAAGGTGATCGGGCCGGAATTCGTGCGCGATGGGGTGGAGCTGGCAGTGGCCGAGATGCTGCGCGGCGGTACCACGTGTGCCAACGAGAATTATTTCTTTCCCGACGTGATTGGCGCGACCTATCGGCGCATGGGCTTTCGCGCCACCGTCGGCCTGCCGGTAATCGAGTTTCCCACCGCCTGGGCCAAGGCGCCCGACGAATATTTCGAGCGCGCGGGCGAAGTACACGACAGTTTCCGCGGCGATGCATTGATCTCTACCGCATTCGCGCCGCATGCGCCGTACACCGTGTCCGATACCAGTTTCGAGCGTATCCGCGTGCTCTCCGACCAGCTCGATATTCCCGTGCACCTGCATACGCACGAGACCGCGCACGAGGTGGAGGAAGAAAAGAAAAAGACCGGTCTGCGCCCGTTCCAGCGCCTGCAGCGCCTGGGGATCGTCAACGATCGCCTGATCGCCGTGCATTTCACGCAGATCACCGAGGGCGAGATTGCCGCGTGTGCCGAGGCCGGCGTGTCGGTGGCCCATTGCCCGGAATCCAATCTCAAGCTGGCTTCGGGTTTCTGCCCGGTCGAGAAATTGCGCCGGGCCGGTGTCAATGTGGCCCTCGGCACCGACGGCTGCGCGTCCAATAACGACCTGGACATGTTCGGTGAAATGCGCACCGCGGCCCTGTTGGCCAAGGCGGTGGCTGAGGATGCGGCGGCTTTCGACGCGGCGTATACGCTGCGAGCGGCCACACTCAATGCGGCCAAGGCGATGGGGCTGGATGCGCGGATCGGCTCGATCGAGCCGGGCAAGCAGGCCGATCTGACGGCCGTACGCCTGTCCGACCTGGAGACGCAGCCGTTGTTCCATATCGCTTCGCAGCTGGTGTACGCCACCGGACGGCATCAGGTCAGCGATGTATGGATCGCCGGCGTGCGTAAGTTGCGTCAGCGCGAACTGGTCGACGTGGATGTCGAGGGCATCCTGGCCAAGACCCGCGCGTGGCGCGAACGCATCGCTGCGACCTGATCGGAGGTATGCCATGAATCGCTATCTCGTTCTTGCTATGCGTCGGCCGCATTTCGACCCGGACGCTGCCAGTGCGCACCAGGCCTTCCTGCAGGGCTTGCGCAATGGCGGCACGCTGGAGCTCTCCGGTCCGTTCACGGACAAGAGCGGCGGTGCGTACATCATTCGCGCCGAGAGCATCGATGCGGCGCGGACGATCGTGCAGCAGGACCCAGTGCACACCAGCGGTGGCTGGGATGTCACCTTGCACGAATGGGACGCGCGCTAAGCGAGGCGCCATGCAAGGGGAAGTAGACTGTTTCGATCGGCGCGTTCGCGCCGGCGATGTGAGGACGATGTGATGCACGCTGCCAATGTAAGCCCCGAGGAGATCGCCCGCTTCGACAAGCTGGCTTCGCGCTGGTGGGATCCCGATGGCGAATCCCGGCCGTTGCACGACCTCAACCCGGTACGCCTGGGCTATGTGGCTGCGCGCATGGATCTACGCGGCGCTCGCGTCGCCGATGTCGGCTGCGGCGGCGGCTTGCTCAGCGAAGCGCTTGCGCGCCAGGGAGCCTATGTCACCGGCATCGACCTGGGCGAAAAAGTCATCCAGATTGCCAAGCTGCATCTGCACGAGTCGGCCTTGCAGGTCGATTACCGCCTGCAATCGTCCGCCGAGCTGGCGGCTGCCGAAGCCGGCGCGTTCGATGCGGTGTGCTGCATGGAGCTGATCGAGCACGTGCCCGATCCGGTCGCGCTGGTGGCCGATCTGGCCGCGATGGTCAAGCCGGGGGGCAGGGTATTCATGTCCACGCTCAACCGTACGCCGGCCGCGTTCGGTGCGGCCATCCTCGGTGCGGAATATGTGATGCGCATGCTGCCGCGCGGTACGCATCACTATGCGCAGTTCCTCAAGCCGTCCGAACTGGGCCGCCTGCTGCGGCAGGCCGGGTTGGAACTGGAAGATGTTTCCGGCCTGGGCTACAACCCGATCACCCGCAAGGCATGGATCGGCCGGATGACTGCGGTCAACTACCTGCTGAGCGCACGCAAGCCCGCATGAAACCGTTGCCTTCTTCCATTCAGGGCGTCCTGTTCGACCTCGACGGCACCTTGCTCGACAGCGCGCCCGATCTGTACGCCGCGCTGCGTCGCCAGTGCGAAGAAGAAAACGTCGTGCCGCCGGCTTACCCTGCCGTGCGCGAGGTGGTATCGCGCGGCTCGCGGGCGATCATCAAGCGCGGCTTTCCCGACCGCGACGAGGCCGGCATCCTGGCTTTAGTGCCTCGTTACCTGGATCTCTATCAATCCATGCTGGCCGAGCACACCCGGCCATTCGACGGCATCGACGCGTTGCTTGAGGTGCTCGAAGCCAACCGGATCGCCTGGGGGGTGGTGACCAACAAGCCGGGTTTCCTGACCGACCAGGTGATCGACCGGGTCGGCTGGACGACGCGTGCTTGCGCGATAGTGTCCGGCGATACGTTGGCGGTGAAAAAGCCCGATCCCGCGCCGGTGCTGCTTGCCTGCGAACGCGCGGGGCTGGATCCAGCACATTGCTTGTTCGTCGGCGACGATCGCCGCGACGTGCAGGCCGGTCATGCGGCCGGTCTTTACACAGTGGCGGTGAGCTGGGGCTATCTCGACGGTGGCGACCCACGCCAATGGAGCGCCGACGCGGTGATCGACCACCCCGACGAATTGGCCGCGTGGATCGTGCATAACCAGGCAGTGGCATGAACGCTGCCGCCGCTCATGACGAACATACTGCGCTGGACAGCTATGTCGACAAGTGGCTGGCGGTGCAGCCTCAGCAACGCATCGCGCTGGTCTTTGTCGATCCTCGCCGTTATCCGGGGCATATCGCACTGGCGGCCCTGGAGCAGGAGCTCCTCTCCGCGGCCTATGGCATTCGCGAGCCTCAAGTGGCTGCGGCCAAACTCAATTGGTGGGCCGAGGAGCTTTCCGGTGCGGCGAATACCGGAGGGCGGCATCCGCTGACCCAGGTGCTGTTCGACGACGAACGCGCCCATGCGCTTGGCAACGAACGCTGGCTGGCCCCGGTCCTCGCGGCGATGGCGCAACTGGAAGAGGGTACCGCGACGGATTTCCCGTCCCAGCTTGCCGCGGCATCGCAACTGCACGGTGCCTGGGCACGATTGGAGAACGCCTGGTGGTTCGGTGCGTCGGCTTCGGCCGAGCGTGCGGCCCAGTGGGCTACTCTTTCTCATTTGCTGCATGGCTTGTTACGGCTGGAAGAAGATGCCGAGCGCGACCGCCTGCCTTTGCCGATGGCGCGACTGGCCCGTTTCGGTCTGAGCCGCGCCCAGTTGCGGCAGCCGGGGCAGGAGCGCGAAGCGGCCATTCGCGCGCAACTGGGTGACCTGCGGCACGCCTGGGCCGTAGCTGCGCGGTTGCCGGGGCCGGTCAGCGTATTTCGTCAGTTGGAGGCGGATCAGGGGCGTCGTCAGGTCGAGCGCGCAGTGGAAGCGGCCGATCCATTAAACCGTCTGCGCCAGAGCACGCACTCACGAGGCCTAGGGCTGGCTTGGCGCACCTGGCGCGCGGCGCGTGCCTGGCATCGCCAGGCTGGCGACTGACGGACGCAGCGTTTCCCCGGCGGGACTATTGAGCCGGGCGGGGCTTGCCCCAAGATTGATGGCTCGGGTCGTGCTGGCCCGTCGAGATTCGGTAAGGATCGATCATGTACACCCCGGAAAACACCGCTCGCCTGCTTCCCGACGTCGCCGTGCATGCGCAACCGCACCTGGCCGGTGCATTGGACTGGGTCGGCATGGATGGCATCGAGGTGCCGGTCCGCTTCGATGCTGGCGACGGCGACGTGCAACGCAGCAGCGCGCGCGTCGGTGCGTTCGTCAACTTGCATCGCCCGGACAAGCGCGGCATCCATATGTCGCGGCTTTATCTCCTGGTGGAAGAGGCCTTGAGCAGCCGTACGCTCAGTACGAGCGGGCTGCGCGATCTCTTGCGCAGCTTTCTGGATTCGCACAAGGATCTTTCCGATCGCGCCTGCTTGAGCATCCGCTTCGAGCATCTGGTACGCCGCCCCGCGCTGCGTAGTGGCAACAGCGGTTGGCGCGCCTATCCGGTGTGCATCGAGGCCAGCCTCACCG
>NZ_DATCRY010000302.1:0-24090 GCF_036568765.1 Dyella sp.
GCGTATTGCTCACGCCCAGGCGCTCCAGTATCCATGGCAGCGCCGACGCCACCACCGCGCCCAGGCCGATAAAGAAACTCTGCATCGCGTAACCGAGCGGTCGCTGCGCGGTCGGCAACTGGTCGCCGACGAAGGCACGGAACGGCTCCATCGATACGTTGATCGACGCATCCATGATCCAGAGCAGCCCGGCAGCGACCCACAGCATGGGCGAGTTGGGCATGAACAGCAGCGCCAGCGTGGTCAGCACGGCGCCAGCCAGGAAGTAAGGACGGCGTCGGCCCAGCCGCGTCCAGGTGCGATCCGAGTAATGACCGATGATCGGTTGCACGATCAGCCCCGAGAGCGGCGCGGCGACCCAGAGCATCGGAATGTCGCCGACGTCCGCGCCCAGCGTCTGGAAGATCCGGCTGGCGCTGGCGTTCTGCAACGCAAAGGCAAACTGGATACCCAGGAAGCCGAAGCACATGTTCCAGATCTGCCAGAACGACAGCGAAGGTTTTGTCCCGGTCATGGCGTGTCTTTTGCCGGCGATACCCACAGGCTGCCGATATCGGCGGCGTTCAAGGGTCCGTCGATACCGCCCTTGCCACCCGTGTAATGCGCGAAATGGCTCAGATAGCTCATGTTGAAGCCCGGCTTGAGCGTGAACGTGCAGCGCTTGCCGGCTTGCGCGTCGAAGACGCCATATGTCGATTGTTGCCGGCCTTCGCTATGCGGCATCGCCAGCACCAGCGTCTGCGGTGCGATGCCGTCACAAGTCGCGGTAGCCAGATACACGCCCGCTGTCACGCCAGTTTCGATGGTGCCGTGATCGTTGTTGTAGTCTGCGCTGAGCTTATAGCGGCCCGTAACCCGAGGCGTCCATTGCCATGTCGCGCTTTTGTCTTGCTCCAGTCGCTGCGCCGCGCTCGACAATGCGGCGCTGGAAACGGGGCGGGCGCGAAACGATGCGTCGCCAGCGACATAAAGCGGAGCATCGGTACGTAGCGGCACATCGGCGACCCCGATTGCCTTGAGCGTTACCACAAGATGCGCGTCACCCTCGCGCTTGTCGGCGACAAGCAGGTTGCCATCCATGCGTGCAGGCTTGATCAGAGTGATGTCACGCCCCTGCCACTCCAGGCGAATGCGATCCCTGTCGCCGAACAGCATCGGCACCAGCGATACAGGCAATTTCGGTTCGACCCGGCCATCGGCTTCCAGTCCGAACACACCTTCCATGGTCATGTTCAGATAGGCGGCTACCGACCACAGCTGGCGCGGCGAATTGATCACCGGGCCGCTCTTCTTCCCGTCATCGACATGCGTGGCCTGGCTGAGCAGTTCGTAGTTCTCCATGTTGGAGCCGGCCAGCGCGGCGCCACGCATCAACGAACGGATCTCGTGCGCGATGCGCGCCGGGTCGTCGAGCTTGCGCGCCGCGCGCAACGCATAGGCGGTGACGAACGGCCAGATCGCACGGTTGTGATAAATCGGCACATCGTCGCGCTCGGGCCAGATCACCGGGCTGCCGGCCGGCCAGGTGGGATAGTGCGCGAGCGTTTGCCGCGCCCGCTGTGCATCGGCCACACCGCTGTCGATCGCCAGGGCAATCCCGAGCAGATCGTACGTATCGAACGGCTGCGGCATGTCCGCACCGCCGATGTAGCTCATATACATGCCGCGGTCGGCGCGCCAGAAGTGGCGATTGATCGCCCGCTTCAATGCGTCGGCCTGGGCCGCATAGTCGAGGGCGCGAGCGGGCTCGCGCTTGCCGGTCATCTCGGCCGCCAGACGCAGAGCCTGGTAGTGCAGCACATTGGTCGATAGCGCAAACGACTGGCCGATGAAGGTGACGTCCTTGGCCGCCCACATGGGATAAGTCTGCTGGCGCCAGTCGAGGAACGAGGTCTCGCCGCGATAAAGCCCCAGCCGCGCATCGAAGGTATAGAGGCGGTCCTGAGCCAGGGTATCGTTGAGCGCACGATAGACCTCGCCGGCAAATGCCTTGTCATCGAGCAGATGGCGCGCAGCCAGGAACCAGACGATGCGATCTGTGCTGATCGGCCAGCTGCCGCCCGAGCCAGTATCCTGCATAACGTACAAGCCCTGCGGGGCCGCCGATCCGCGCACGTCGGACAGCTTGAAGCGCAACGAAGCCTTCGAACGAGCCGGATCCAGGCGCCATAGCCCCAGATCGACAGAGTACGACAGGTCTCGTGTCCAGACGTAATGCCATTTCTCGCCGGTCTCGAAACAGGCGCAAGGAATCTGCTGTCCGCGATCGAAGGCGCCGTCGGCAATCGCATCGACCGAATCCTTCGCCAAGTCGTCCTGCGCCATCGCAAACAAGGCGTCGAACATATCGCTCGCGGTATGCACGGCCATGCGCGCTGGTGCAATCTGGCGGTCGCCATGTTCGGCATGCAGAACGAATCCGCCATCGTCCTTGCGGTCGACGCTGGCCGTGCGCCCCGCGAAGTCGATATGCGTAGCAAAGTCGCCTGTCGTTGCGGCACTGGCAGTGCATGCTGCCGCACTAGCGAACAGTGCGGCCAGACCTGCCATCAGATAATGCTTCATGTTCGCGCTCCTCCGGTGATGCGCAGGTCGGTGAGCGCGTCCAACCCGATACGTATGTAGGTCACCTCGCCGAAGCGATCCGTGCCTGTCACCCAGCCGTCGCTCGACGACTTGCGCAAAGCGTCGGGCTCCTTGGCGCCAGGCAACGGTTTCCCGTTTGCCGTCACCGCCGAAGCACGAATGCCATGCAACTTGAGGACCAGCGAGGTTACCGACGATTTGTATGAGCCGACCTGTTTCAGGATCCTGACTTGCACGCCGCTACCGTCGCGCGACAGCTTCAGCGGGCGCGCGGCAAAGGCCCCTTTCTCGTACGCGTAGGTGCGTCCATCGTCGTCGTAGAGCGTGAACTCGCTTGGCGAAGCCCCTGGGAACATGTCCACATCCAGCTGCGTCACGGACTTCTCGTCGACATAATTCATCACGGGCTGGGTCGGGACGATCGCGCCATCGCGGACGAACAACGGAATATCGGACCAACGCTTGCTATCCACCGCCAGATGGACGGTCTGACCGCCCGCATAGACCTTGCCGCTGTGAAAATCGGTCCACGTTCCGGCAGGCAGATAGATATCCTTGCTTGCCTGGCCTTGCTCGACGACCGGCGAGACCAGCAGGTAATCGCCGAACATCCATGCATCGACATCGTCGCGAACGTTCCTGTCGTCCGGCCAATCGAAGATCAGCGGACGGACCAGTCCCACGCCGGTCGTGGCGCGCACGTGCTCATACGCGTAGATGTACGGAATCAGGCTGTAGCGCAGGCGAATGGCGTCCGTCGCGGCGCGCTCGGCGACGGGGCCGTAGACCCACGGCTGGCGCTTTTGCCCGAACGTGCCGTGCACGCGAAAGATCGGTGTGAACGCACCGAACTGAATCCATCGCGCGTAATTCTCCGGGCTGGGCGCCTGCCCCTGGAACCCACCGCCGTCCATGCCCCACAGCGTCGCGCCCACATCGACAGCCGCCAGCATGCGCGCGCGCTGCGCCTTCATGCTCTCGAAGCCGGTGAGGATATCGCCCGACCACATCGCATACGCATAGCGTTGCGAACCGAGGTAGAAATTACGATTGATCGACCACACACGCTGGTCCGAGTAGGCGCGCTGTCCATCGTAAAGCGCGCGCTGCATGCCCATGAACTGAATATCGCTATCGACCGTGTCGGCCTCGTCGTTCCACCAGCCGACGATGCCGGTATCGAAGGCGTGCCTGAGCCGATCGTTGAAAAACCAGGCGCGCACGGCGGGATTGGCAAAATCGAGTTCGCGGATGATCTTGTGCGAGAAGTAATCCGGCTTGGGCGAGCTGGACGTCAGCCAGAAACCGTGCTCGGAGGCGTAGCGGCCCTGCTCGCTGTCGACATGCACGCGCGGCTTCATGATGCCGGTCAGGTGTACGCCCTGCGCGTCGAGTTCGCGCTTGAGCTTGCCGCTCGGGCCATCGGGAAACTTGCTCTCGTTCCAGCGGAATTCGCCGTAGTGGTCGTCGCCCCAGGCTTTCCAGTCGAAATCCAGCGTGATGTTGTCCAGCGGAATCTGTTTGGCGCGATAAGTCTTGACGATGGAAAGGAGCTCGGGCTCATCGATGCTCCATTGGCTGTTGGTAAAGCCCATGGCCCATTTCGGAAACAGCGGTCCATGACCGCTGACCTGGGCCAGCCCACGGAAGATCGTCGATGGCGCGCCACCGAAGACGTAAACGGTATGGATCGGCGCCGATACGCCGCTGGCCTGGATAAGGCTAGCGGTCGTCAGGTCGAAATGCGCGCCCAGCACGTCGGCGAGCACGCCGTAGCCGGCCGTGCTCCAGACGAACGGCGCGCCGGCATTGCCCTGCTCGCCAGCGCGTGCATCGCGCTTGCCGCTACGCAACAGCCCGTCGGGATGCAGATCGGTCGCCACCGTGCCGCCGATGCCATATAACGCATCGCTGGCTGCATGCTCCACGGCCAGGCGACCATGGATCAACGCAGTCACATCGATAGCGAGCAGGCGCTTGTGCCGCCTGTCCACGATCGTCACGACCTGCCGAGTGGCATCCCAGCTCGCCTCGAAACCGTCGAGCCCGGTCGTCGCCAGCTTTTCGGGATTTCGTCCGTTCCGCAGGGCCGGGCTCGCATCCACCGGCAGCATGCCTGCTGGATCGACGACGGGCGTCGACGCTGACGCGACCCCGTTCGGCGCATAGCTGATGCGCAGGATGTTCGGACTGGCCACACGCAGCTCCAGGCTGCCCTGGGGCAAGGCGAACACCGCCCGCGTCGGCGAGAGTGCGGGAGAGGTGGCAGTGGCTGAGAGCGTCGGGACCAGGGCCAGGCAGACAGCGAGCAGACTACCTGCCAGCAGTCGCCTGCCCGTCATCGCAGCACCGCCGAGTCGTAGGCCGGCAGGGTCACCGTGCCAGCAGAAGCGCTGGCCCCCTGGCCGGCCTCCAGCACGACATGTCCCGCCTGCCAGCTACCCGGCAGCTTGAAGGATTGCGCCTTTCCAGAAAGATTGTGGATGACCAGCACGCGACGTTCCCCGTGGAATCGCTCGAAGGCGAGAATGCATGCATTCTGCACCGGGATCGTGCGTAAATCGCCATCGCGCAGCAGCGGCTGTTCGATGCGCCAGTGGATAAGCGTGCGGTAGAAGTTAAGCAGCGAGTGCGGATCGTCCTGCTCGGCCTGTACCGAGACATCGCCACCCTGGCCCGAAGTGACTGGTTTCCAATGGCTTTGCCCCGCCGCTGCCGGATCGCGCTCCCAGCGCATGGGTTCCCGCAAGTTCTCGTCGGGTTTGCGGCCGAGCACACCCAATTCTTCACCGTAATAAACGAACGGATGGCCGGGTAGCGTCAGCAGAATCGCGGCAGCCACGCGCATACGGTCGATACTGCCATTCAGGCGACTGAACACGCGTTCCTGATCGTGATTGGAAAGGAACGGCGCGTCCTGGCCGCTCGTCTTGCGAAACGCCGCGTAGCTCCGGTCGAGCAACTGGGCGAGCGGCGCGGCCTGCTCCTGGCTCACGCTCTGGATCATCTGCTCGGCCAGCGGGAAATCGAATACCGAGCCGAGCGATTGCATGTATGGAGCCAGCGCCGCAGGCGTCGGCATCGTTGCCTCGCCGACCAGATAGACATCGGGGCGTACTTGCTTGAGCCCCTGCCGGAACTCGTTCCACCATGCAACGTTTTTGCGCGTCGTGGCAGGCTTGCCGGTATCGGTCTTGAGATCGTCGTAGATATGCCGTGCAGCATCCAGGCGGAAACCATCCACACCCTTGGCCAGCCAGAACTTGCCGACGTCGATCATCTCGCGGCGAACCGCCGGCTCATCGTAGTTGAGGTCGGGCATGCCGCGGCTGAAATCGCCGAGGAAATACTGCCCATCCTGCTCGTGCCAGGCAGGGCTGTCGGTAGCGCTGAGCGCCTTCAGATCGGTGCCGGGAGTGGCCCAGGTGTACCAGCGACGATAAGGACTCTTCGGATCGAGCGCGGCGACGAACCAGGGATGACGATTGCTGGTGTGGTTGATCACCAGATCCATGATCACCTGGATGTGGCGCTTGTGCGCCTCGCTCACCAAGCGCTCGAAATCCTGCATCGTGCCGTATTCGGGATTGATCGCTTCGTAATCGGTGACATCGTAGCCGTGATAACTGGGCGACGCATTGATGGGCATCAGCCAGATGCCGTCCACGCCGAGCGATTTGAGGTAATCGAGTTTGGCAGTGACCCCGTTGAGGTCGCCGATGCCGTCACCGTTGGTGTCGTACCAGGCGCGCACGAAGATTTCGTACCACACGCCCGAATGGGCCGAAGACTGCGAAAAGGGCGCGTCGGCCGCGGATGTCGAGGGGAGTGCGCGGACATCCGGGCCAAGCGCCAGGGAGAAAACCGCAAGAAAAAACGCAGACAACCATCGAGAACGCGACATAACCAATGCCCCTTGGGATGAATCAGGAGCATCGCCCACCGCCGGCGAGGTCCCCAGACCTTGCATCGGCGCCGCTAGAGACGCCGATGCAAGCCTAACGTCTTAAAGCTTGAACTCCACACCCAGGTAGTTCGTCCGACCGAAGTACTGGATCGTGCCGGTCTGCTGCTGGTTGGTGAAGTAGGTGCGGGTCGGCTGGTTGCTCGCGTTGAGCAACTGGTAGACCACCTTCAGGTTGTCGTTGATGTTGTACGACGCCTGGAAGTCGTAGACCAGCTCGGACGCGAACACCACCAGCTGGTTGTCCACGGCGATCTGCGTATCGGAGACGAAATGCGAACGATAGTTCGCCGACACGCGTGCCGAGAACGGCCCCTGGTCGTAGAACACCGCGGCGCTGGCCACGCGCTGCGACAGACCCGGCAAACCGATCATCTGCGACGGGCCGCCGAGGCTCGACGGATTCTTCACCGAGCTGGAGGTCAGTGCGATATTGGCATCGACACCAAGACCCGACCAGATACCAGGCAGGAAATGCGTCTTGGTGAAGGACATTTCCAGGCCGCGCAGGTCGCCGCCCTTGGCGTTGTATGCGGTCTGGTAGTCGCCCTGCAGGTACGGCGCCCCCGTAGCCGGATCGATCGGCACGGTGATGCCGACACTGGCGAAGTCGAAGTTGTGGTACGTGACCTGCTGAATGAACGATTTGATGTGCTTGAAGAACACGCCCGCCGTGAACGCGCCCGAGGAATCGTCGAAATAATGTTCGTAGGTGGCGTCGTACTGCTGTGCGCGCAGCGGATCGAGCAGCGGACTGGTACCACCGTAGATGTTGTACGTGTTGCCATTGGTGATGTACGAACCCGAACCGGCCAGCATGGAGTTGATCGGCGGACGCGCCAATACCTTGGCGGCGGAGAAGCGTACCTGATCGTCATCGGTCAGGTGATAGATCAAGTTCAGCGACGGCAGATAGTCGGTGTATTTCTTGCCGACATTGAGCGGCGCGAAGTCGCTGCTGGTATTGCCGTTGCCGTCGGTGATCGGGATGCCCGCGCCGTTGCCGACTTGCTGCAGGCCATGGCTGAACTGCGAATCGTGCGATACGCGCAGACCGACATTGCCGTTCAGCTCGTGCCCGAACAACTGGGTTTCGATGTCGGCCATCAGGAACAGGTCGCGCACCTTCTGGTCGACCTGGCCGCTCTGCACATACGTCCAGTTGTTGACGATGATGTCTTTCTGCGGATTGGGGGTAATGCCGTGCGAAGCGAGGATCGCCGGCCCGTTCAATTGCAGGAAGCAGGGGAAGTTGCCGAACGATCCCTTCCAGCAGCGCACCGTGGCGTCGGAGCTGTTCAAGGTCAGCGGCGGCTGGCCGAGACTGGTGTCGCTGTTCCATTCCGAACCATAGACGTACACGCTGCGATCGGCGTTATACGTGTGGTTGTTGACATACACACCGGCTTCCAACGCCGAAAGGAACGAGTTGTTCGGCAGATCGTACTTCACGCTGGTGCGGAAGGCCTTCATGCGATCGTGATAGACGTACGGATACACGCCATAGCGCGACAGTGCCATCTGATTGAGGTCGGTGTACATGCCCGGATTGGCAAGCGACACCTGGCCGATGCTGCGACCGGTCAGCAGATAGGTCAACGACTGCTGCGCCAATTGAGGATTGGCTGTACCCAGGCCCGTATAAGGATCGGCCGTGGAATCGACATTGATCTCGTGGCTTTGTGCACGCGACATCGACACGTCGCCGTCGACATGCCAGGGGCCGCTGTTCCACTTCAGGTTCAGGCCACCGGAGAACACATTGGTCACGGTGGTGTAGTTGTCCGCCGTGGTCTCGGTGGAGAACTGGTTGTTGTTCCACGGCGCCGCGCTGCCTGGCGGATTGCTGCTGACCGTGCCACCGATCAGCGAGCCGTTCGGACCGAACACCGGATTGGTGATCTGCGCCGCATTGCCGTAGAAATTCTGCGAGCGGAAACCGTAGCCGAACGAACCGTTCTTGAACTTGGAGAAAAAGCTGTCGGCGGTGATCTGCAGTTCGTCGCTGGGCTTCCACACGACCGTGCCGAGATAACCGTTACGGCGCTCCTGACCGCCGTTCTGCTGCAGCTGGATGCCTTGCGGAATATATGCCTGCGGTGCGCCGGGGCTCATATTGACCGGCTGCAGGCTGCCGCTGTATGCCTCGCCGACGAACTGCTCGGAGACGTGCGGCTGGTACATCTGCGCCACGCCCAGGCCGATGCCCAAGGTATTGTCGAGGAACTTGCCCTGGTAGGCCGCGCTCAGGCGATAGCCCAGCGCGTTGGCACCCGCGACGTTGTGTGCCAGACCGGTATAGCTGCCGCGTGCGTCGACGTTGAGGTTCTGCTCCTTGGGCGCGTCCAGCGGATTGGCCGTCTGCAGGCCGATCGTGCCACCGACGCCGCCGGTAATCAGCGAGGCCTGCGAGGACTTGTACACCGTCGCCATGTTGATCAGCTCGGACGGATACTGATCGAACTGGATGTAGTTGCTGCCGCTGGTGGACGGCTGCTCGCGACCGTCGAGCGTGGTCTGGATGAAGTTGCCCGACAGGCCGCGGATATTGATCTGCGATGCCTGGCCGGCGATACGCTCGGCCGATACGCCCGGCAGATGCGTCAGCGCGTCGGCGATGGATTGGTCGGGCAGACCGCCGATGTCGGCGGAGGTAATCACGTTCTGGATGGTGTCGGCGTAACGCTGGTAGTCGATCGCCTTTTCGACCGAAGCGTTATAACCGGTCACCGTAATACCTTCCAGGCTCTTGGCCAGTTCCGGCGATTGCCCCTGCTTCTTGGCGTCGTCGGCGGCCTTCTGCTGATCTGCAGTGGTCGGCGCCTGCTTCTGGGCATCCTGGGGAGCCGCCGGTGCGGCACGATCGTTATCGGTCGGCGCGGCGTGAACGCCGGCAGTAAAGCAAAGACCGGCCGATGCAAGCGCCAGTGCCATCACGTTGCGTTTCAGTATCACCTTGTCCCCTCCCCAGGGTTTTCGACTTGTCGGCTGTCGTCGTCGGCAACCCGTACCGCGCGACATGCGTTTGATTGATCGCCCGATGGCGTGCGGCGCATGGTAGGACCGCCTCCGGGAAGCGAACAGTTTCATGCATACGTATTCATGACCCTGATTTTTTGTGCACCTTTGACAAAATCGCCAGGACAGGCGTGGCGCACCGACAGGCCATGCAAGCCATCCGACTCCCTGCGCCATTCGCTTGAAATATCGGCCTTATCGCGTTTCCGCCATGCACCGGGATGGCGCCATCCCCCCTCCGCATGCTCTCGATTGTTGCTGCTGCGACGCAATAACCGGCTTTTTTGAATACGTATGCATAGAGCGCAACGGAGCCGGGCCTAGCGTTTAAGCTGCGCCGCACATTGAAGCTGCCGAATGCCTTGCACCCCGGTGGCCATACGTATGAGTCAAGGGGTTTTGCCACATGATCGATGCACCGTGGTGGCGCGGAGCCGTCATCTACCAGATCTACCCGCGCAGCTTTCTGGACACCGACGGCGACGGCGTAGGCGACCTGCCGGGCATCGTCGAGAAGCTGGACTATGTAGCCAGCCTTGGCGTGGACGCCATCTGGATCGCACCTTTCTTCCGCTCGCCGATGGCCGATTTCGGTTACGACATTGCCGATTACCGCGCGGTCGACCCGCTGTTCGGCACACTGGAGGATTTCGACCGCCTGCTGGCCAAAGCACATAAGCTCGGCCTGAAGGTGATGATCGATCAGGTGCTGAGCCACACCTCCGATCAGCATGCATGGTTTCAGGAAAGCCGCGCCAGTCGCGACAATCCCAAAGCCGACTGGTATGTCTGGGCCGATGCGCGCGACGACGGTACGCCACCCAATAACTGGCTATCCCTGTTCGGCGGCGTCGCCTGGCAATGGGAACCGCGACGCGGCCAGTACTACCTGCATAACTTCCTTACCTCGCAACCCGACTTGAATTTCCACAACGCCGCTGTCCAGCGTGCCGTGCTGGACAACGTGAAGTTCTGGCTGGACAAGGGCGTCGATGGGCTGCGTCTGGACGCGATCAATTTCTGCTTCCACGACGCCAAGCTGCGCGATAACCCGCCCAAGCCCAAGGACAAGCGCACGGGCCGCGGCTTCAGCCCGGATAACCCCTACGCATTCCAGTATCACTACTTCAACAACACGCAGCCGGAAAACCTGCCTTTTCTCGAAGCGCTGCGCGCGTTGATGGATAGCTACAGCGGCGCGGTCGCGCTGGGTGAGATTTCCTCGGAAGACTCACTCGCCACGACGGCCGAGTACACCAGCGGCAAGCGCCTGCATATGGGCTACAGCTTCGAACTGCTGACGGACGATTTCAGTGCGGACTATATCCGCCGGACCGTGGAGGACCTCGAAGCGCAGATGCGCGAAGGCTGGCCGTGCTGGGCCATTTCCAACCATGATGTCGAACGCGTGCTCAGCCGCTGGGGCAATGGCGATAAATCCACGCGACTGGCCGGACTGCTTACCGCCATGGTCTGCTCGCTGCGTGGCTCGGTCTGCGTCTACCAGGGCGAGGAGCTGGGACTGACCGAGGCGGACGTCCCGTTCGAGGCTTTGCAGGATCCCTACGGCATCGCTTTCTGGCCAAACTTCAAAGGCCGCGACGGCTGCCGCACCCCGTTGCCCTGGGACGATAGCCCACAGGCCGGCTTCACCAGCGGCACGCCGTGGTTGCCGGTGCCGGTCGATCATCGTGCGCTCGCCGTCGCCCGGCAGGAGCGCGACCCGCACTCGGCACTGCATGGCTTCCGCCGCTTCATGCAGTGGCGCAGCACACTGCCCGCGCTGCGCTGGGGCGACATCCGCTTCGTCGACGCACCGGAGCCGGTGCTGGCCTTCACGCGCAGCCATGGAGACCGACGCGTGTTGGCGCTGTTCAATCTGGGCGGCGCGCCCGTCGATTTCGAACTGCCGTTCGCGCAAATCCAGCTGCTGGAAGGCCATGGTCTTGCTGCCGGCACGCTGGAAGGCGCGCGCGCGCACCTGCCGGGACATAGCCTGCTGTTCGCCCACGTGCCAGCCTGACTGGCGGCTGGCGCGGCTAGCGCGCGGCGGTTCCCGCCGCGCATGCAAGCCGCCTATGATCGGGGCCCCCAACTTCGCAAAGGATCCGGTCATGCGTGCAGCCCTTATCGTCATCGGCATCCTCCTGCTCGCAGCCGGTATCTGGATCGTGCTCGGGCACGGCAGCTATCAGCAAACCGACACCCTGCTTCAGGTCGGCTCGGCCAAGGTCACGGCCACGCGTGACAAGGCGCTGCCCTCGTGGCTGGGCGTAGCCAGCATCGTGGCCGGCGGACTCTTGGCGCTCGGTGGACTGATCAAGCGCTGAGCGCGCCGCCGCGGCCCGGCAGCCGTTCCCCGCTACAATAGGGCGGATGGATGTCTCGTACCTGATCGACAAGCTCAACGACGCGCAGCGCGAAGCTGTCTGCGCGCCACCCGGCCACTACCTGGTACTGGCCGGTGCCGGTTCCGGCAAGACGCGCGTGCTGACTCACCGGATCGGCTGGCTGACCCAGGTCGATAATGTGCCGCCCTGGGCGGTGCTGGCGGTGACTTTCACCAACAAGGCCGCCGGCGAAATGCGCGCGCGCCTGGAGCAATTGATTCCCGGCGGTACCCAAGGTCTGACCGTGGGCACCTTCCACGGCATCGCCCATCGACTGTTGCGCCGGCATTGGCGCGAAGCGGGCCTGACCGAAAGCTTCCAGATCCTCGATGCCGACGACCAGCAGCGCATCGTCAAGCGCGTGGTCGCCGGCCTGGGCCTCGATGAGGCGCGGTTTCCGCCGCGCCAGGCGACCTGGCAGATCAACAACTGGAAGGACGAAGGCAAACGTCCGGAAAACATCGAGCATCGCGACCATCCCGTCACACGTACCTTCGTACAGATCTACCAGGCCTACGAGGATGCCTGCCGGCGTGCCGGCCTGGTCGATTTCGCCGAACTGCTGTTGCGCGCGCACGAACTGTGGCTGAAGAACCCGGCGATACTCGAGCACTACCAGCAGCGCTGGCGCCACCTGCTAATCGACGAGTTCCAGGATACCAACACCCTGCAGTACGCCTGGATCCGCGTGCTGGCAGGCCATACTGGCAAGGTGTTCGTGGTCGGCGACGACGATCAGGCCATCTATGGCTGGCGCGGCGCCAAGGTCGAGAACGTGCAGCAGTTCCTGCGCGATTTCCCCGGCGCGCGCACTATTCGCCTGGAACAGAACTATCGCTCCACCGCCAATATCCTCAAGGCCGCCAACAGTGTGATCGCACGCAACGGTGGCCGCCTGGGCAAGCAGTTGTGGACCGCTGGCAGCGAAGGCGAGCGCATCGCCGTGTATGCGGCCTACAACGAGCAGGACGAGGCGCGCTTCGTGATCGAGCGTATCCGCGAGTACATCGCCGAACACGGCGAGGCGCGCGACTGCGCCATCCTGTACCGCTCGAACGCGCAATCGCGCAACTTCGAAGAACAATTGATCCAGCGCGATATTCCCTATCGCGTGTACGGCGGCTTGCGATTCTTCGATCGCGCCGAAATCAAGGATGCCCTGGCCTATCTGCGCCTGTCGGCCAATCGCCAGGACGATGCGGCCTTCGAGCGCGCGGTCAACACGCCGCCACGCGGCATTGGCGATCGTACGCTCGACGTCGTGCGCAGGCGCGCGCGTAGCGAAGACAGTTCGATGTGGGAGGCCTCGCTCGCGGAACTGGCCGCGGGACGCGATCTGGCCGGGCGCGCAAAGACAGCGCTCAAGGCGTTTGTCGCGCTGATCGAAGACATGGCACGCACCTTCGTGCCGCCGGCGAATGAAGGCGAGCTCGTGCAAGCGCTCAACCTCGCCGAGCAAGTCGAACATGCCATCAATCACACCGGGCTGCGCGACTTTCATGAGAAAGACACACGCGGCAACGGCGAAGCGCGGGTGGAAAACCTGGACGAGTTGATTAACGTCGCCAGCCGCTTCGAGCTGACGCCCGACGATATCGACGCCGGCTTGAGCGAGCTTTCTGCTTTCCTTTCGCACGCGGCGCTGGAAGCCGGCGAGGGACAGGGCGAATCCTGGGACGATTGCGTGCAACTCATGACCCTGCACTCGGCCAAGGGCCTGGAGTTCCCTGTGGTATTCCTGGTCGGCATGGAAGAAGGGCTGTTCCCCAGCCAGCGCTCGGTCGAAGACGAGGGCCGCCTGGAAGAAGAGCGCCGCCTGGCCTATGTCGGCATCACCCGCGCACGCGAGCGCCTGGTCGTCACCCATGCCGAATCCCGCCGCATGCACGGCGTGGAAATGCTTGCCCGGCCCTCGCGATTCCTCGGCGAAATCCCCGCCGAGTTGCTCGACGAAGTGCGGCCGCGAGTGCAAGTCAGCCGTCCCATGTACGCCGGCCGCTTCGCCGGCCCCAGCGGCAGCCTGCAGGAAGATCTGCCGGTCAAGCTCGGCCAGCGCGTGAGTCATCCCAGCTTCGGCGAAGGCGTCGTCATCAGCGCCGAAGGCAGCGGCGCGCATACCCGTTTACAGGTGAACTTCGAGGGCGCTGGCAGCAAGTGGCTGGTGGCGGCCTATGCGAATCTGACGCCACTGTGAGCTCAATGCAGCCAGTGTGCTCCCGCTAACTGACAAAGGGGAGCGGGACACCGCATCCGTGACAGCGCCGGGAAGCCGAGGCATCATGGGCGGGACACACGGGGGGGCCGGTGTCACCAAGCGGAGCGACGCCGTGTCGACACCATGGTTTCTGGTATGCCTCGGGCTGGACGAGAGCGCGGATGAGCGGGCGATCGAGCGCGCTTACGCATCGTGCCTGAGGGATATCGACCAAACTGAGGATATCGCTGGTTTCCAACGGCTGCATCAGGCGTATAAAACATCCCTCGACTGGCTGACGCGTATCGAAGATGCTCAGTCGCCGATCGCCGCGCCTTCGACTTATACCAGTGGGACGCGAACAAGGCAGGCGCCCGCCCTGCACAGCACACCGCCGCCGAGCGAAGCACCCTACGAAATCGCCACCCAGGCCTACCAGCAACTGGCTGAAGATCTGGCCAATGGCGAGGACGCGAGCAAGGCCTTCGATCGCCAGATGCGCATTCTCGGTAACGCACATCTGCAGGCGCCCTATTTCTTTGAATTGATGTTGCTCGACGACCTGATGCAGGGCCGCATCGCGCAACGCCCGGCACTTTTTTCGCTGGCACAGAAATCCTTCGACTGGTCGGACGTCGGGCACCTGATGTCGCTAGGCGAACGTGGCGACTGGATCGTGTGCTTGCGCAAGGAGGACGATGCGATCCAGGCAGCTTGGTGGCGCCTGCCCACGTCGATCCGCTGGCTCGGCGCGCTGGAAGCCGGCGAGCGGATCCCTGCGGACGCCTTGATGCACTGGCCCGAGTTGCGCAGTGTGCTCAGGACCTACCCGCGTTATTTTGCCCTGCGAGTCGACGCCCGGTATTTCGATGCCTGGGAGAACGCCTGGCAAGAAGCCTCTCCCGGTTTTGCCCGCGACGATGGCACCGGGCCTCAATCTCAGACACGCCCTGCAGGGCGCCCTGGAAAAGCTTTGCCCGCTCCGGCCTTTGCCGCAATGGCAGCCTTTGGGCTATTCGCTGTCGCCCAGCTGTTTACGCTGGGCCGGGAGGACGCACGCGTTCGCTCCGTTCCGCATCCCCCAGCGGCGCCACTGGCCTCACCCGCTCTCAATTGCGATGGTCTCTACGCCTCTGTGCATGCAATCGGCTGGCAGTTGCCACAAGACCAAGGCGAGCGCCGACAACTCATCTCCTCCGTGCGCACCTGTCTCGATACCGGGCGCTGGCTGAAAGACTTCCGGACCGACCCCGTGCTGCCGTTGCTGGGCATCACCGGCTAGACCGTAAAAACTTGCGGCAACTCGCCTTGCGTCGGTCGCATAGGGCATGATGCGCGAAGGCAACGGGGGGCCGCTGCCGACAACGACGGTGGTCGACGCGATGGCGACACGATGGTATTTGGACGGGCTCGACCCGGCCAACGACGCGGACGAAAGCACGACCGGACTGACCTACAGGGCGAACGTCGATGCGGCTTCGCCGGATTCGCCACGCGACATTGCTGCCGATTGTTTCAGCGATCTGCGCGCTGAACTTGCGGAAGGCCGTTCTGCCGTGGTCGCGCTCGAGCGGCAACACGAACGCTTGCGCCGCACCTCCGCGCAAATGAGGCAAGCTTTCGAACAACGCCTGCTGGATGCGCTTGCCGCTGGCGATCTGCCGCAACGCCTGGAGCTTTTCAAGGTTGCATTGGCGCTTTACGCCTGGTCCGACACGGATCGCCTGCTCCTGCTGGGCACATCGGGCCAATGGGCGTTGCGTGTACGAAGCGAGGAGGCGGCGGTGCTCACGGCACGGCAACATCTACCGCCGCAGGCCAGAGCGCTGCTTGGATTGCTGGAGGCAGACGGCAACGAGACCCTGCCGGAGCTCGCCTCCCGCTATTGGCCGCGCCTGCACCAGCTGATCCTTGCGCATCCTGCTTATTTTTCCCTCTGTGTAGACGCGACGAAGATCCATGCCTGGGAACAGGTCTACCAAGCTTCCGCGCAACGGCGGCCGGCGTGGTCCGATGGCCCTATGAGCGTATTGTGGGCGGATCGATCCCGGCACTCGGCATGGGTCGACCGTCATCGCGACGCGTGGCTGCCCGCCGGTAGCGCGCTGGCGATCCTCGCCTGCATGCTGGTGGCACTAATCCTGCCGCGCGAGGGTACCGTTTCCGCCAAGATGCGCATGCCGCAACCGTCACCTGGACTAGTGCTGGTATTGCCTGAGCAGACCTCGATCAGCAGCGAAACCTGCGCCTATATCGATCTGCTGATTCACCAACCTACTTGGCAGATACCTGGCAGCGCCGAGCAGCGCCACCGCTTCGGCGACACGATTCGACACTGCCTGGAGCACAGCTTCTGGAGCGCGCACGCGCACCCGGATCGCATTCTCGACGCGCTCGGCATCGTCGAGCGCGGACGTTCGTAGAGGAACGGGTTACTCGCGCAGACGCGGCACGCCGTGCTCGCTGCGTTCCTCGATAGCCACCGGCCGCGTATCGAGCGGGCCGCGTAGTTCATGCGGAGCCAGCTGCGCGGCTTCACCCCGCGCCAGCGCAAGCGCGTTGCGATAACAGCGTTGCGCCTGCACGTTGTCGCCGTCACCGACGTAGACATCGCCCAGCGCTTCCCAGATCGCACTGCTTGGCTCCAGCGCGAGCGCGCGTTCGAGGTACTTGCGCGCCTTGCCCCACAGCTTGATTCGCACGCACATGCGTCCGAGGGTCAGCAATAATGAGGCGTCGTTCGGATGCGCATCCAGCCAGCCTTCCACGCGGCGCAAACGTCCCTCGTCATCGCCGCTGAGACTGCCGTAAGTACCGACCAGTTGCGAGGACCACTCGCGACGCAAGGCCGATTCCACCTCGTCCATCGCCGGCAGCATCATGCCGAAACCAGCCGCACGGCGTGCGTAGGCATCCACGGCAGTGCTGACGCGGCGTTGCGTCTTGGGTAATTGGGACCAGAGGCTGTTGAGCGATGCGGCATCGGGCGCGGCGAGGAGAGAGCCCACCAGCACCTGCGACTCGAGCGCTGCATAGGCACGAGGACCGACAACCGCGTTTTTCTGCAACGGGTCGAGCGCTTGGCGCGCACGGCGGAAGTCGCTCGTTGCGACAGCTGCCAAGGCAAATTCCCGCCAGCCGCCCGGTGTCAGGCTGCCACTGTCGGCTTCCGGCGCCAGCAAGGCCAAGGCTTCGGCCGCTCGCCCTTCGCGACGCAGGAAGCGTGCGCGCAGTACACGAGCGGCCTGCGGCGCAATCTGCGCGGCCTCGTCCAGAGTTTCCAGTGCGCGGCTCTGCTCGCCACGCCGCGAAGCGGCTTCAGCCGCCGCCAACAAAGCCGGCCCGCGCAGGCTGTCCAGCCGCGCAGCGCGTTGCAGATCGCGTTCGGCGTCACCGTTGCGCCCTTCCATCAGGGCAAGCAGGCCGGCAGTCAAACGCTGCCGGCTGCTGCGCCGATGGCGGCGCGAAAGCGCGCCGAACGGCCAGCGCGCCATGCGCCACAATGCGTTGATCAGTGCGACGATGACTATGACCGCGAGCACAGCAGCGACCACGGTCGATTCGACAGTGTAACCGCGCAGCTTGACCAGCACGTAGCCTGGGTCTTCGGCGACCCAGTGCCAGCCGAACGCTGCCAGCGCAGCGACCACCGCCAATAACAACAGCCAACGCCACAGCGTCATGGCCGCGTCCCGCTGGACGAATGTGCCGGTGCGCTTTCAGGCTTGAGCGCATGCACCGAACGCAGATTGCGCAGCTCGCTCAGGGCAGCGCCAAGCTGGACCGACGACGAAGGCGGCAACTGCGCCGCCAGCGTGGTCAGTTGCGTGTGTGCCTGTTGCACCGCCTGCGCGTTGCCATCGAACTGTGCGGTCAACGTCGCATCGACGCGACGCAATGCCGCCAGGTAAGCATCGCGATCGAAAGCCAGCAACGCCAGCTGCGCCTGCGCCAAGTCGAGCGATGCCAATTCGCGTGCGAAACGCGCATCGGCCACTGCCAACGGGGCGCCGTTATCGCGTCGAATGGTTATCACGCTCGCCAGCGCGCGCCGTACGCGTGTCCAGGCCCCAGTGTCTTCTTCGACCGGAGCATCGAGCGGTTTCAGCGGCAAACTGGCGACCTCTTCGCGAAGGCGTGTAAGCACACCCAGCGCCGCGGTGCGATCGGCCGGCTGCAATTTGGCCAGGGCCTCGTGTTCGGCGGCTACGCTTTGGCGCAGGCCGGAAAACGCACCGTCGTTGACTGCCGCCAGCGCCTGATCGGCCGCGGCATAGGCAGTAGCGGCGCCCTGCGCATCGTGGAACAGGTCATAACGCTCCTTGCCCAGGCGCAGCAACGATTCGGTCTCGTCCAGCAACATGGCATCGTGCCCGGACAGGGTTTTTTCCGAAAGCTTGGCAACCGCGTCTTCCAAGTTGCGGACACGCTCGGACTGACCCAGCAATTCCTCGCGCAATCCACGGTTGACCTGGTCGGCATCGCCCAGCCGCTGGCGCAGGCTCGTCTGGTCGCCGGTCAAGGTATCCAGCGTTCGCTGCAGGCCGGCCACCTGCTGCTGCGTGGCGTTCAATGTTTGGCTGTCTCGGCCGGCGGAACGTTCCTGCTGCCATTGGCGCCACCCGACGTAACCGGCGGCGGCAACGGCAAGAATGGCCAGCAGCAAGGCGAAGGCAAGGCTGCCGCCACGGTTGGGGGCGGGCCGGCTGGCGGTGGGGAGGCGCTCACGCGAGGAGGCGGCGCCGGCGGATTCGGTGTCGTCTTGGCTCATGGGGCTACATGCTAGCAGCCCCGTGCGGGATCGTATGTTTGTGTGAAGGAATTTCACGCAAATTAAGAGGACGACACGGGCCCAGCCTCCTTTATCGTGGCTCTCCCCACGCCTCTTGGGGGCTTGGTCTTTGCACCACGGCGGCGAGCAGATCCAGGGTATTGGCTGAAGCCGCAACCAGAACCCGCGAGAATCCGGCCGCCATCGCTACCTCGGCCAATCGTTCGCTACTGACGACCGCCATCGCTTCTACCAACCGCTGCCACGCAGGCGGAGCGGCGAGCGAGCGCAAGTTGGTCAGCGCCTCGGCGCTGGAAAACAGCACTGCGGCCCCGGTGGGCAAGTCCTGCAGCGCGTGCCAATGGCCGGCGCGCAGTCGCGGCGGCACGCGTCGATAGACCAGCACTTCGCGCAGGCTGCCGCGCTGCGCTAGCTGTTCGCGCAATACCCCGCGCCCACCCGGGGCACCGATCAACGCGATGCGGCAGGCACCAAGCTCGCGCCATATCGGCAACTCGAGCACGCCCTCGCTATTCTGACGCTCGAGCGGAGCCAGCACGCTTTGTATGCCCTGCCGACGCAAGGCCCTGGCCGTGCCCTGCCCCACCGCCAGCACCAGGGCGCGGCTTCCCCGTAGCACCTGCAGGCGCGCGGCAAACCGCACCGCGGCAGGGCTGGTGAAGATCGCCACGTCCTCATGCATGGCTGCAACCAGTGCGGCACGGGTGGGTGCATCGTCGATGCCGCGCAGCGACAGGCCCGGCAACAGCACGGGCAGGCCCCCGAGCCGACGCACCTGACGGGCCACGGCCGAACCGGTGCCGGCAGGGCGGGTGATCACGACGGTGCGGCCATGTAGGCCGAGGCTGGAATCCTGCCGGGTATGACGATCTGACATGGGGCCGAAGTGTAGCGGCCTATACACTTAGCGGCTGGCACCCTTCTCCATGAACTGAACGATGAGCGATACCGAGTTGACCCCGCTGGCGCAGGACCTGATCGATTTCACCCGCAGCCACATCCCTCAAGCCGACACGATGGCGATAGCGCTGGGCAGCTACGACGGTGAACGGATCGTGCTCAATGCGCCGCTGCAACCCAACATCAACGACAAAGGCTGCGCTTTCGGCGGCAGCCTGGTCAGCGTCATGACGCTGGCCGGCTGGAGTCTTGTAGAACTTGCGCTACGGCGCCGTGGCCTTGATTGCGATGTCTTCGTCGCCGAATCGACCGTGCGCTACCTGGCGCCGGTGTGGAGCGATTTCCGTGGCGAAGCCCGGCTTGCGCCCGGTGTGGAGTGGGATACTTTTTTCGCCACCCTGGCCTCTCGCGGCCGGGCGCGCATCGAAGTCGCGGCCGATGTCCCCGGCGAAGAGGCCGAACCGGCCGCGACGATGACCGCTCGTTTTGTCGCCAAGCGCCGCTCTTCGACATAAGCGATTGATGGCAGAATGCCGGCTTGCCTATCGAACCGCCCTCCAGGGGGAGATCATGCGCCGCATTCTGACTGTCCTCGTTCCGCTGTGCGCGCTGGCGCTCGCCGGCTGTGCCACCGACAAGCGTTCGGACACGCTCACCACCACGCTTAACGCCTACCAGCATGCGATCCGCTGGGATGGCTTTGCCAGCGCGGCGAAGTTCATGGACGCCAAGGTGCTGGAGGAGCATCCGATCACGCCGATCGAGCAATCGCGCTTCGAGCAGTACCGGGTAACCGACTATGACGAGGGCCAGGGCCCGATGCCTGCCGGCGAAAACGAAATGCGCCAAGTGGTAACGATCAACCTGGTCAACGTGCACACCCAGGCGGAGCGCAGCATCGTCGACCGCCAGACCTGGCATTACGACGGCAAGGGGCACTGGTGGCTGACCAGCGGTCTCCCGGACCTCGCGCCGGCGAACTGAAGGTATAATCGCCGTTTTGTGTTCCCGGCCGCGCGGTTCGCGGCGATGCGAGAAGTTTCCACATCGATGAACGACGTCCTGCACAAATTGCCCGAATTCATTCACAACCATATCGCCCTGGTGGCGATGTTCGTGGTAGTGCTGATCGCGTTGATCGTGATGGAGATCGCCAGCCTGTTCCGCAAGTACAAGGAACTGACCCCAGCCGGCCTCACGCTCATGATCAATCGCGAAAGCCCGCTGATGATCGACCTTTCCGCTTATGCCGATTTCGAAAAAGCCCATGTACCCGGCGCCCGCCATGTGGCCATGAGCCAGTTCGATCCGGAGAGCAAGGACCTGACCAACGCCAAGGAACTGCCGGTAGTAGTGATGGACAAGGACGGTCGCGGTGCCGCGACCAAGGCCGCGCAGCGGCTGGTCAAGGCCGGTTTCGCCAAGGTGCATATTCTCGGTGGCGGCGTCCAGGCTTGGCAGCAGGCACAGTTGCCTGTTGCCAAAGGCAAGAAGTAAGCACCACCGCCTCAGCCGCCGGCAATGCCGGCGCGCGCGCCCAGGATCTGCGCCAGCACATCGGGCGCGTATTCGAACGAGTCGAAGTACAGCCGCGACGGCGGCAAGCCCGCCTCCACGAACAGTCTGCGCCCGGCATCGATCATCGCTGGCGGGCCGCCCATGTAAACATCGAATCCGGCCAAGTCGGGGTGATCCTCGAGCACGGCCTCGTGCACCAGGCCTTCGCGCAGGCCACCGGCTTGCTCAGGATCGGATACCACGGCATGAAAGCGCAGGCTGGCCGCACGCTGCTGCCACTGTTCGGCCAACGCGCGCTGATAGAGATCCGAAGCCGTGCGTGCCCCCCAGTAGACATCGATCCGGCGGCGGCTGCCCAAGGCGATAAAGTGCTCCACCACGGCCTTGACCGGTGCGAAACCGGTGCCTCCGGCCATGAAGATCATCGGCCGCTCCGAATCCTCGCGCGGCACGAACGTACCCAGCGGTCCCTCGATGCGCAGCCTGTCGCCGACCTGCATGCCATCGGCGACCCAGGTGGTGAACCCCCCACCGGCGACATGGCGCACATGCAATTCGATGATTCCGTCGGTACGCGGACCGCCGGCAATCGAAAACGGCCGGTGCCGCCCGTCCGGCAGCACGATGTCCAGATACTGGCCCGGTAACCAGTTCAGCGCGGTTTCGCCGGGCGCCGGCTGCAGATGCAGGCCAATCACATCGGGGGCGAGTACGAATTTGTCCGCGACCACGACATCGAGCTGACGCCTGGCGACATCCTCGACCGAAGTCACTTCACGCGCCTCGATGACCAAGTCATCCAACGGCACAGCCTGGCACAGCAATACCGCATGCGCAGCCGCACTCTCGCCACTCAGCGCCGCAGGCGGATTGCGCGGGTAATCGCAGTGCCCAGCGACCAGAATGGCACGGCAACTGCCACAGACGCCCGCGCGGCAGGAGTACGGCAAGGCAATGCCTGCGCGCTGCGCCGCCTCCAGGACGGTTTCGCCGGGCGCCACAGGAAAGCGGCGGCCCGAATTTTTCAACGTGACGGTAAACACAGACGCATTGTCGCGGGGGAGGCAGTCGGTCGACAATGCGGGCTTGTTCGAGAGGATTCAATGCATATGGCGATCTGGAAGCAGGATATCGACCTGACCCGCATCAATGCCTGGGGCGCCAACACCATGCTCGAGACCCTGGGTATCCAGATCGTCGAGATCGGCGAGGATTGGCTGCGCGGCACCATGCCGGTTGACCGTCGCACGCATCAACCCTATGGGCTGCTGCATGGCGGCGCCTCGGTAGCGCTGGCCGAGACGCTGGGCAGCATGGCGGCGATGCTGACGCTGGACCCGGCGGAGGAAATGACTGTAGGTCTGGATATCAATGCCAACCATATCCGCGGCGCGCGCAGCGGTCTCGTGACCGGCACGGCCCGGGCGCTGCACTTGGGCCGCAGTACGCAAGTCTGGGAGATTCGCATCGAGAACGAGAGCGGCCAGCTGGTCTGCATCTCGCGCATTACCATGGCGGTGATTCCCGCAACAAAGGCCGCGGGTTGAGCTCGCGCGCACCTTACGCGGATCTGGACCCGGAACGCGTACTGCGCGCCGTCGAGGCCTGCGGGTTATGGACCGACGGCCGCCTGCTCGCACTGAACAGTTACGAGAATCGCGTGTGGCAAGTCGGTATCGAAGATGCCACGCCGGTGATCGCCAAGTTCTACCGACCACACCGCTGGAACGACGAGGCCATCCTCGAAGAACACATGTTCGCGGAAGAACTGCTCGCCGCGGAGATCCCAATGGTGGCGCCATTGCGTATCGAAGGACAGACGCTGCTGCACCATGAAGGTTATCGCTATGCGTTGACGCCGCGGCACGGTGGCCGTGCGCCTTCGCTGGAATCGGACGAGCAACTGGAATGGCTGGGACGCCTGATTGCGCGCATCCATACAGTCGGTGCCCGTACTCCCTTTGTGCATCGTGGCGATCTCGGTCGCGCCAGCCACCTCGAAGCGCCGACACGTGCGGTGCTTGCCTCGCCGCTGCTGCCTTCGCATCTGCAGGCGGCCTACCACGAGGCTGTCGAGCGCGTGGATGCCGCCGTTACAACGCGCTTCGAAGCGATCGGACCGATTCGGCGCGTGCGCCTGCATGGCGACTGTCATCCCGGCAACGTACTGTGGACCGATGCGGGCCCACATTTCGTCGACCTGGACGATGCACGCAACGGTCCGGCGATCCAGGATCTATGGATGCTGGCGCACGACCGGCACGCACTCGATATTCTGCTAGAAGGCTATCGGCAGATGCGCGAGTTCGACTATGCCGAGCTGGCCCTGATACCCGCGTTACGTGCGATGCGGCAGGTTCATCATGCAGGGTGGATAGCGGCACGCTGGGACGATCCGGCGTTTCCCGCCGCATTTCCGTTCGCGGGCGAGGCGCGATGGTGGGAAGAGCACATCGCGGACCTGTGGGACGCGGTAGAAGCCCTGGAAGGGCGAGACGCTTAGCTTACGTGCGAGCGATGCCAGCGCCGCTCGCATCACTTTGGTTTTCATAGTTCCCTTGACGAATTCCCGCCCAAGGGACTTGCGACGCTAGCGCCATAAGAAGCTGGATCCTTCGTTGCGCCCGCTTTTGGCGCCGCTTTCGCGCTCATCGATCCCGAGCATGCCCAAGGGAAAGGCGATTTTCATTTTTACGCAGCCAGACCGATTAGCCAGCAGTCTCATCCG
>NZ_DATCRY010000303.1:0-5801 GCF_036568765.1 Dyella sp.
GCTTATGCGCGACCATGCCGCTGGTATAGCGGTTTATCTTCTCTACCCGCGTGGCGATGTCGCCATCGCCGTCGTTGACGAAATCCGCACGCCGCAGCGTCTTGACCGGGCCGTTCACTTCGACAGCCGCATGAACTTCGACATCGTTCATGCCGCCGCGACGACGGTCGAACAGGCGCAGATGGCCGTTGCGCCAGCTCCAACGATGCTGCACGGTCCAGAACATGCGCTCGCGCCGCGGCAAGCGATAACCGGCATAGCGCGGTGCCGTCAAGGCACGCTCGATTTCCTCGCGCGTGCCGGGCGAAAGCATCTCGTCGGCATCCAGATTGAGAATCCAGTCGTGACTGGCCAAGGCGAAAGCACGCTGCTTTTGCGGTCCGTAGTCATCGAAAGGATGACTGTCGATGCGTGCGCCGTGGCGGCGGGCGATCTCCAGCGTCGCATCGCTGGAACCCGAATCGAGCACCACGATTTCCTCGGCCCAATCGACCTGGCTCAGGCAGGCATCCAGCGTGTCGGCGTTGTTGTACGTAATCACGACTACCGATAGCGGCTCACGGGGCATGCTCACGCTCCTTAACCGGCCAGGCAATCGACAACGCGGCGCACCACAGCCCAAGCAGCCAGGCAAACAGCAGCCCCCACCACGCCGAATAGAATGCCAAGTGGGTATTCAGCGGGAACAACATCGCCGCCAGCGCCACAGTCACTGGAAAGGCAGCTTCGCGCCCAGCGCCAGCGCGACGCCAATAGCGCAGTGCCCAGGCAACGGCGGCAAGCCAGCACAGCAGTCCGATGGCGCCGGTTTCGGTCAGTATCTCCAGTACCAGCTGATGCGCATGACAGGCTCCCTCGCCTTCCCCACAGGTTTCGTCGGTGAGGAAATGATCGTTGGACGGGGCAAATTGCGCATAGGCATAACGATAGGCGCGTACGCCCACGCCATTGACCGGATGGGCCTGGGCCATCTTCACGCTCGCGCGCCAAATATCCAGCCGTCCCGTCAGCGCGGCATCCAAAGCATGGTCGGAGCCCTGGAAGGCCATCAGAGTGCGGTCGATACGCGTCTGGAAGCGCTCCGAGGTGTGCCAGGCGATCGCACCGGCCAGAGCCATCAGCACGGTGCAGCCGGCGCACCAGACAAGGAAACGCAGCGGCGAGCGCGCTTCGCGCCAGGCGAAGGCCAGCGCCACCAGGGCATAGCAGAGCCAGGCGGCGCGGGAGCCGGCCAACAGCACCGGCCCGAGCATGGCCACAAAGGCCAGCAGCAGGCCCACTCGACCCCAGCGCTCGCGCGCGACCCACAGAGCAAAGGGCGACAACACCGCCAGTGCCGGACCGAGCTTCAGGTTATGCGCACCGAAGATGCCTGAAATGCGCTCTGCTTCGGCACGACCGGCGACGCTCCATCCGGTTAGAGCCTGTACCCAGGCATCCAGCGTCCAAACAGCCAGCACCACGGCCACGGCGATATAGAGCGCACGCAGCTTTTCGGCGCGCCGAATGGCGAAGCAGGCGTACAGGCCCAGCGGGATATAGCGTAGCAGCGCCGCTACAGTGGACCAGCTCTTGCCAGGCGCGACCGAGTCGATCGCCGAAATCGCCGCGGCCAGCACATAAGCGCCCAACAGCCACAGCAACAACCGGGCGCCTGCATGCTCGGCCAACGCTTCCGGGTGACGCAGGAACAGCATGACGGTGCCGATCAGGCAGATCGCCGTCCCCAGCTCCGCGCTGCGACCCAACGGAAGCAAGGCGATAACCAGCCAGAACGGCAGCAAAGGCGAGCGCAACGCGGCGCGCAAGGACAAGGAGGATGTCGACATCGCGGTATTGTAGAGCCAGCCGCTGCGCGGCTCCCTCACCCCGGGCTTAGCCGGGGAGACGACTGGGGCGAGCAGGATTACTGCAGGCAAAAAGCTCCGCAATGTCATTCGAGGTTCCCGGTTGGGAACGGCTTTGCTCAGCCAGCCATCACTTCGTCGTACAAGGCCAGGGTGGCTTGCTGCATATCGCCCAGGCGATAGTTCTGCAGCATCGGAATGGCTGGCGCCACACGCAACAACTCGGCGGCACGTTCCACCAGCCGTTCGCGGTCGCCGGGCGGTACGCGGCCAGCGGGATAGAGTTCGGCAAGCAGCTCGCCGACACCGCCATGCGCATAACCAAGCACCGGCCGGCACAGCGACAGTGCCTCGACCACGGTGCGGCCGAACGATTCCGGCTTGTTGGACAACTGCAGAATCAACGCCGAAGTAGCGTAGATATCGCGCACATCGTCGCGCGTGGGCGTGATGACCACCTGGTTTTCCAACCCCAGCGAAGCGATCAAATCGCGCAGCTCGGCGGCGTAGGTTTCCCGGCCCGGCTCTTCCGCCCCAAGCAGAAGCAGGCGCGCATCGATGCCGCGGCGCTTGAGATCGGCAATCAGGTGAATGGCGTCGTGATGCCCCTTCAGGCGAGTGCCACGGCCCGGCAGGGTCAGCAGCGGTGCGCCGGCCAGGGTAGGAAACTCGGTGAAGAAAGCCCGCGTCCATGCATCGTCCGGACGGTGACCGTAGGGAAACGCTTCCGGATCGATTCCGCGCGGGATCACCCGGACGCGCCCAGGTTCGAGCCAGCGGTAATGGCTAAGCACGTAGTCGCGCAAGGTTTGCGAAACCGCCACGATGCGCTCGCCGCGCAACAGGATGGCGCTATAGCGGCTGGGCGAATTCAGTCCATGCACGGTCGTGACGAAATGCGGCTTGGGACTCAGGCCCTTCATGGCCCACCAGCCCATCCAGGCCGGCAGCCGCGAACGCGCATGCACGATATCCGGCTGGATTCGGCGCAGTTCGCGCCGCAAGGCAAACATCCGCCCCAGGGTACTGAACGATTTACGCCCGATATCGAGCACGATGTGCTCGCTGCCTTCGGCCGTAAGCCGCTCGACCATGCGGCCGCCAGCGGAGATCACCACCGAGCGATGCCCCGCCTGGACCAACGCCCGCGCGACCTCGAGCGCCGAACGCTCGGCGCCGCCGGCGTGCATCGACGGGATCAGCTGGACGACGGTCAAAGACCTGGCAGGGGTGACGGCGGCGGACATGTATTCTTCGTTGAGGGCCTTCATCCCACCGGACAAGCACCAATCATGCCGGGCCTTGCGCGGGGGGACCTGGGTGGGCGCCGAATCGGCGGCCGGATCAGTCCTTTAATACGTAACATGCGCCACAGTAAGGACAAGTCGACTCGCCGCCGTCGTCCACGATCGGCAAATAAACCTTAGGATGGGAATTCCACAAGGCCATGCCGGGCATCGGACAGGACAAGGGAAGGTCCGCGCGCGTCACTTCATAACGATTTTCGGCATTTGCCGGGATCGGCGCCGCGGTGGAGGTAGGCGACATGGGAAGGGCTCCGGAAACTGGACATCAAGCAGCCAATGGTAGCAGGCTCGGGGGTTCCGGACGGGGGCGGAGGGGACGGCTCGGGGCATAGCCCTTGCGGCCAATTCAGATTGTCATGAGGCGGCCTTTAGACTCTGCCGCCGGACGTTCTTGCAGAGGGGATTACCATGGATTTTGCAAAGATCATTGCGCGCGCCAAAGCGATCCTGACCACACCCAAGACCGAGTGGCCGGCGATCGCGATCGAACCGGAAACACCCAAGGGGCTGTATCTCAATTACGTCGTCGTTCTGGCCGCCTTGCCTGCAGTGGCCGGGTTTGTCAGGTCGAGCCTTTATGGCTTCGGCGGGCTGGCCATCCCGATCGGCATCAGTTTTACGCAGATGGTGGTGTCCTATCTGCTGTCACTGGCCCTGGTCTATATCGCCGCGCTGATCGTCAACGCCCTGGCGCCGTCATTCGGCGGGCAGAAGGACATGATGCAGGCGCTCAAGACTGTCGCCTATGCATGGACGGGATACTGGGTGGCCAGTATCGGGCTGATCCTGCCCTGGATCGGCTTGCCGATCGCCATTGCCGGTCTGATCTATACGATCTACCTGACCTACCTGGGCGTGCCGCACACCATGAAAGCGCCGATCGACCGGACGGCGGGATACACGGCGGTGAGCGTCATCATCGGGATCGTTATCGGCTGGATCCTCACCGCCATCGTCAGCGGCATCTTCCTGCATAGCGTCAACCACGCCGGCACACTGAGTTTTACCGACGGCGAGGGGCGCCAGGTCACCGTCGATACCGGAGCCATGGCGGCCAAGCTCGATGCGATGGGCAAGCGTGCCGAGGAAGCCTCCAAAGCCATGGACGAAGCCCGTAAATCGGGCGATGTCGCCGCTCAACAGGCCGCCGCCGACAAGATGGTCGGCGCGACGTTGAGCGGTGGGAGCAAGGTCGAGTCGCTCTCGACCGAACAGATGAAAGGCTTTCTGCCCGACAGCGTGGCCGGTCTCAAGCGAGAAAGCGTGAGTGCGGCGCGCAATGCCTCGATGGGCATCCAGGTCACCGAAGCCCAGGCCAATTATGGCGATGGCAATGACCATTCGCTGGAACTGGATGTATCCGACACCGGCAGCATGAAGGGCATGATGGCGATGGCCAGCGCCCTGGCACCGCAATCGGAGACGCAGACCGATCACGGCTACGAGAAAACGTATACCGAGCATGGCCGGATGGTGCAGGAACGCTGGGACAGCGCGAGCAAGGAAGGCGAATACAGCGTCGTGGTCGGTCAGCGCTTTACCGTCAAAGCGACGGGGCACGCCGATTCGATCGACCAGCTCAAGCAAGCGGTTGCCGCAGTGGATCTGAGTAAGCTGGAGAGCCTCAAGGACGAGGGCGTGGCGAAGGAGTGAGTCCAATGCTCCCGGCTGGATAGAACACACAAAAAAGCCCGCGCATGGCGGGCTTTTTTGTGGCGGTGCGATGCTTACTTCGCGACCGAGCCTTCGGTCGTGATGTGAATCTTGATCTCGTCACTGACGTTGGGGACATAGGCGCCCATGCCGAAGTCCGAACGCTTGATGGTGGCGCTCGCATCGAAGCCGATCGCCTGCACCTTCATCATCGGGTGCTCGCCGACCTTGTTGAGCTTGGCGTCCAACACGACCGGCTTGGTCACGCCGTGCACGGTCAGGTCGCCGGTGACCTTGAACTTGCCGTTGCCTTCGGCCTGCACCTTGGTGCTCTTGAAGGTGACGGTCGAGTACTTGTCGGCATCGAAGAAGTCCGGCTTCTTCAGGTGCGCATCGAGGTCGCTCACATGGGTGTCGAGGTTGGCCAACGGCAGGGTGACTTCCACCGAGGACTTGGCCGGGTTCTTTTCGTCGAATACCAGGGTGCCATCGCCCAGACCCAGGTTGGCGGTCGGGTTGGAGAAACCGAAGTGATTCCAGCTGAACAGGACCATCGTGTGGCCCGGATCGAGTTTGTAGGTGACCGGATCCGCCTGGGCAGTGACAGCGGCGCCTAGCAGACCGGCGAGAAGCAGATAACGAACAGCACGCATGAACATTCTCCTTGTAGGGTGGGATCGGGTCCGATCCGGCGAAATTAAACGATTTTGCAGGCTTCGTCGAAGGTCAGCCGCGGGTTACGCGGAAACAGGTCGCGGCTGGCATCGCCGTAACCGAGATTGACGATGAAATTGACCTTGACGCTGGTGCCGGCAAAGAAAGCCGCGTTGACACCGTCGCCATCGAAGCCCGACATCGGACCGCAATCGAGGCCGACAGCGCGCGCGGCGAGCATCAGGTAGGCACCTTGCAAGCTCGAATTACGGAAGGCGGTAACATCGATCAGTGGCTGATTGCCTACGAACCAGCTACGCGCATCGGCGTGCGGGAACAA
>NZ_DATCRY010000304.1:0-5750 GCF_036568765.1 Dyella sp.
CTCGTGATCTCGTTTGCAAGAGCGGTGCCAGCGCCTAAAGTTGCGCTCGCCGCTGCCGAGCGCTGCGCGCGAAGCGCACAAATTGACGCCGAGGGCCTATGTCGAAACCCTCCACGAAACGACGCCGTCATCCTGGCGAAAGCCGATATCCAGCGCCTTTTCCGCGTATAGAGCCAAGACACCGGCTCCCGCCGTCCACCAGGATGATGGCGTAGGAACCGTTGGCATCAAGCTTGCTCCCTATCTCCCGGGCAGCCTATGGCGCGTCGGAAAACCGTCGCACCACAGGCTCGGCCGACGACGCTTATTTGGCTCTGTTGAGAGGGACTCAAGCGATGCTATCGATCGATGCAGGAAACCGCGCCATCGTGGACAGGCACGTATGAACACGCCGACACGCATTCCCTTGCTGGTGGCGCAACTGCCCGACACCGAGGCGCTGACTCCTTACCTTAAGCAGATCGACGCCAATCGCTGGTACACCAACTTCGGTCCCCTGGTAACGCAGCTGGAACAACGGTTCGCCGCCAGTTTCGCACCTACCCCGCTGGCCCCGGTCGCCATCAGCGCATCCAATGGCACCGCCGGCCTGGAGCTTGCGCTGTGCGCCTTGGAACTGATGCCTGGCGCGCGCGTGCTGCTGCCGGCACTCACATTCGTAGCAACGGCCACCTCGGTGATTCGTTCCGGATATCGACCGATCATCGGCGATGTCGATCCCGATACCTGGTTGCTCACTCCCGAGATTGCACGCGCTTACGCGGCACGCCATCGCATCGATGCGGTGATGCCCGTGGCGACCTTTGGCAATCCGCAAGATGTCGACGCCTGGGACCGTTTCGTCGAAGACACCGGCATTCCGGTGATCGTCGATGCCGCCGGAGCCTTCGGCAATCAACGCGCCGGGCGTCGCTGCCACGTAGTTTTCAGCCTCCACGCGACCAAGGCATTGGCTGCGGGCGAAGGCGGCATGGTGGTCAGCCATGACACCGAACTGACCGCACGCGTGCGCCGACTAAGCAACTTCGGAATCGATCTCGAACAAGGCAGCCAGGTGTTTGTTGCCGGCGAGAACGGCAAACTCAGCGAATATCACGCCGCCGTGGCACACGCTGCGCTAGACCAATGGCCCGTCGTGGTCGAACGCCGACGAGCGGTACAAGCGCTCTACCAATGCCTCTTGCAACGGCACTGCCCTCAGTTGGGCATGCAGCAGCGCGACGAGCATGGCATTTATCCGATCCTGGTGGGGCTCCTGCCGCCTGGTCTGCGTGCACGCAACTTGCAGCCAGAGTTGCTGGCTCAAGGCATCGAAACGCGCCAGTGGTACTGCCCTACGCTGGACCGCCATCCCGCCTTCGCCAGCTTTGCAGTCGGGCCGCTGCCCGTTGCGCACGAACTGGCCGAGCGACTGATCGGCTTACCGTTCTTTATCGATATCGAAGAAACCCAGATGCAGCGCGTAGTTCGGGCCATTGCGAGCCTGACCCACGCTGCCACACCGCGGAGGGCTTACGCATGAGCCTGCTCGACCCAGCCACCTTGGGCTTTCGCAAGGTCGGCCGCAACGTGAAAATCTACGCTGGCGCCAAGATCCTGGGCGCCGAATACATGGTGCTCGGCGACAACATCATCATCGATGATTTCGTGATGATCTATGCGCGCGCGCACAGCTACATCGGTAGCCACGTACACATCGCCTCGTTTTGTTCGATCACCGGCGGTGGCGAATTCATACTCGGCGATTTTTCCGGACTATCCTCCGGTGTACGTGTCATCACCGGCTCGGACGATTTCCTCGGCGGCGGCCTGACCAACCCCACCATACCGGACGCCTACCGCAGCGTAGCGCGTTCGCATGTGTCGATCGGCCGGCACGCCATCGTCGGCGCCAACGCGGTAATACTGCCCGGTGTGGACATTGGCGACGGTACCGCCGTCGGCGCCGGCAGCCTGGTCAATCGCAGCCTGCAGCCATGGGGCGTCTACGTCGGCTCGCCTGCGCGGCGCGTACGCGAGCGACCGAGCGACACCATCCTGGCCCAGGAAGCCGCGCTCGCGGCCAGCCATCCCTTCGTACGCGCGGCCTGACAGCCGCGCCTCAGATAAAGCCTTCCTATGAGCGGACCCGAACCGTCCATCGTCGAATCCCAATTGCTACAAGCACAGCGCAGCATCGAACTGATGCAGCAATTCTTTCGCGAGCATCATGCGCGTGAAACAAAGCGCCTGCGGACCGACGATATCCAACGCCTGCAACGCATCCGCCGCGATCCGGCCTATGCGGCCGCTTATGCCCCCGAGCCGCTGATCTCGATCGTCATTCCCACCTATAACCGTGCCAAGCTCATCGTCGAACGGACGCTACCCAGCGTGCTGCGACAAAGCCACGCCCATTGGGAGCTGCTCATCGTCGGCGACTGCATGGACGAGGAACAGGCCGCATTGTTGCGCCATGCCGCCGCTGCCGATCCTCGCGTGCATTTCCACAATCTCAAGCGACGCGGCAGATATCCGGCCAACAAGGGGCCGCTGTGGTATGTCGCTGGCACCAAGCCGGTGAACTTCGGCTTGCGGCTGGCACGCGGCGCCTGGATCGCACATCTGGACGATGACGACGAATTTCTGCCCGATCATCTGGCCGGCCTGCTCGAAACCGCGCAAAGCCGCCGCGTCGAATGGGCGCATGGCAAAGTGCAGTTCTACGACGATAACGGTCGCGAGCAAGGTGTAGTCGGTAACGAGGTACCGGTCCACGGGGGCATCGCGCGCATCGGCAGCCTTTATCATGCCGGCCTGAAAACGTTCCGCTACAACCCTGGTTGCTGGAAGTACTTTTATCCAGGCGACTGGGACCTGTGGGAACGCCTGCTGGCGATGGGGGCGACGCATGCCCATCATCCACGCATCACCGCGGTACATCACGGCGATTATTTCCGCAGCGAAGTGGTCGCCGACGAAAGCGCGATCGCCTTTACCCGGCGCGTCCTCAGTCCCGACGAAGCCTATCGCGAATGGCGGTCCCGCCTGCGGCTGCGACTGCCCCAGGTCGCCCAGGCCCAGCGACGCGCCGACGCCGTCCGAATCGATGTCGCACTGATCGACGCGAACGGAGACAGCGCCGCGCTGCGGCGCAGTATGGATAGTCTCCTGGCGCAATCGCATCGGCAAACAACCATCCACGTGCTGTCCAACGATGCCCCCGCTCTGCCCGTCGGCATCGACGCTCAGCCGCTGCGGAACGACGGTATCGCGCAACTCAATGCACTGGCCGAATCCAGCCAGGCCGATTGGCTGCTGCCGATCTGGGCGGGCGACGAGCTGGACGAGCATGCCCTGCTGATCCTCGCCGACCACGCAGCCGCGCAGCCGGACCTCGCCTGCTGCTACGTCGACGAAGATGCGCTCGGCCCGGACGGCTACGAACAGCCCCTGCTCAAGCCGGATATCAACCTGGATCTGCTGCGTAGCTATCCTTACATGGGCCGCACGCTGGCGGTTCGGCGGGATGCACTGCTCGCACTCGGTGGCTGGAACACTGCCTACGGCCCGCTTTGTCATATCGACCTGGCGTTCCGGACCATCGAGCAGATCGGCCTGCCTTCAGTCGGGCACATCCCCGAACTGCTGTACCACGCCGGCATACCCCACGCGCAGTGGCTGGCCCAACCGGCGGTAGCGGAACAATCGGCGCGGGTGGTACAGGCGCACCTGGAGCGCCTCGGCGTCGCACACGAGCTGCATCCCGGCGGCCTCCCAAGTATCAATCGGGTGCGTTACCTGCACCAACAAAAGCCGTTGGTTTCGATCGTCGTGCCCACGCGCGACCAGTTGCCGATGCTCAACGGCCTGATCGACAGCCTGATCGATCGCACCAAATACAACCGCTACGAACTGCTTATCGTCGACAACGACAGTCGCGATCCGGCCGCTTGCGCCTATCTCGACGGCATCGCCAAGCTCGGCAGCGACAAGCTGCGAGTGTTGCGCTATCCGCATCCGTTCAATTACTCGGCGATCAACAACTTTGCGGTAGCGCAAGCGCGCGGCGAGTACCTGATCCTGCTCAACAACGATACGGCCGTGCTGCATGGCGACTGGATCGAGTCGCTGTTGCACCACGCGCAACGGCCCGAGGTAGGCATCGTCGGTGCCAAGCTGCACTACCCCGACGGCCGTATCCAGCACGCCGGCGTGGTGCTGGGTTTGCGCGGCCCGGCCGATCACCCCTTTATCCAGGCCGAACCGGACGCTCCGGGCTACATGCAGCGCCTGCAAGTGGACCAGAACTACACCGCGGTCACCGCGGCCTGCATGATGATCCGCCGCTCGGTCTACGAAGAGGTCGGCGGGCTGGACGAAGTCGACTTCAAAGTATCGTACAACGATGTCGACCTTTGCCTGAAAGTACGCCAGGCAGGCTACCTGACCGTATGGACGCCGTACGCCAGGCTCATGCACGAAGGCAATGTCAGCCAGAAGAAGGTCGATACCACGGCACAGGATGCCAAACTGATTCGCTTCCGTGGCGAGCAGGCGGCGATGTACCGCAAATGGCTGCCGCTGCTGGCGCGCGACCCGGCCTATAACGTCAATCTCAGCCTGCACGACGAAGGCTTCCTGCTTTCTCCGCAGCGCGAGATGGCCTGGCAGCCATTCGCTACACCGCTGGCACCGCGTGTAATGGCGCATCCGGCCGATACCAACGGCTGCGGCCACTATCGCATTCGCCAGCCGTTCGCGGCCATGCTGGAGGCGGGTTTGATCGAAGGCAGCCTCAGCGACCGGCTTCATCTGCCGACTACCATCGAGCGCTTCGATCCACAGGTGATCGTCTACCAGCGGCAGTTATCGGACGCGCAGTTGGAGGCGATCGAGCAAGTCAGATCGTTTTCCGCCGCATTCCTTATCTACGAATTGGACGACCTGCTGACCAACCTTCCGCTCAAAAGCGCGCATCGCAACGAGATGCCCAAGGATATCCTCAAATCCTTGCGCCGAGCCACGAACATGATGGATCGCTTCGTAGTGTCGACGCCGGAATTGGCGGAGCAGTTCGATTCGTTGCACCAGGATATTCGCGTGGTACGCAATCGTCTGCCATTGAACTGGTGGGGCGACATCCAGGTGCGGCGCAGCGAACACAAGAAGCCTCGCGTTGGCTGGGCTGGCGGATTGAGCCATCGAGGCGACCTCGAGCTGGTTGCCGATGTCGTGCGCGACTTGGCTGGCGAGGTCGATTGGGTTTTCATGGGCATGTGTCCGGATGCGCTCAAACCATACGTCAAGGAATTCCATCCGGGCGTGCGCATCAGCGAGTATCCGGCGAAGTTGGCCACGCTCGACCTCGATCTGGCCATTGCTCCACTGGAAGACAACACGTTCAACGCATGCAAGAGCAACTTGCGATTGCTCGAGTACGGCATCTGCGGCTTCCCGGTGGTTTGCAGCGATATCGCCTGCTATCGCGACGGGTTGCCGGTGACACGAGTGAAGAATCGCTACAAGGACTGGCTGGGAGCGATTCGCTCGCATCTGGCCGATCGCGATGCACTGGTGGTTGCGAGCGACAAGCTACGTGAAGCGGTGCGGCGCGACTGGATGCTCGAAGGTGAGCATCTGGTGGCGTGGCGGGAAGCGTGGACGCCCTAGAGCAAAGAGCCCCCCTCACCCCACCCTCTCCTCCGGCTGTATAGACCGGCGAAGCCAGGGGAGAGGGTGCCTGACTGAGGTTGAACTTCAGTACTCGG